>JANNRX010000108.1:0-4620 GCA_031401875.1 Hyphomicrobiales bacterium
CGCCGTGCGACTAGCCGATCCAGACCGCGCGCCAGAGCCGTCGCTGGCCCTCGATTTCGGATACAGTGCTTGTACGTTGGTGCTGGTCGTCAACGGCCGTCCAACCTTCACTCGCGTTCTTCGCAATGGTGGGTTGCGGACGTTCATTCTGGCACTTATGAACGGGATGAAACTCACGTCTGCCGAGAGCTATCAGTTATTGCGGCAATTCGGAGTGCTCGCCTCAAAAGGTCACCGACGGCCCGGGCATCGTCAGCGATGACCGACTTCTGAACGAGGTTTTTGCGTTCAAGGGCGATAATCGAGTCTGTCGCTGTTGGCTGTGAGACGCCAAGATGCGCGGCTATCTCCTTTACGCGGATGCCCGCCCTATCTCTGCCAGCAAGGAATGACAGCACATGTGCTTGTGTCGGATTTAACCCAACCGCATTTGAAGCCGACCATTGATCCGCGCGCATTACAGCGGCAATGCGATCAAGCCCGTCCCTAAGGCGGTTCGGCAACGAAGTCGAAATGGCGTCAAAGCTGCTCATTGAGATATTAATAGGATTCCTATTTATATATGTCAAGCCGGTTTGTTAGCTTGAGCGTTGGTATCCAGTTTTGACGCTGCCCTAGACGCTCGACTGCCCACAAACGGCAGGAGCGAAGGAAGCGCCATATTCTGCCGTTCCGTTTTCGGGTGAGAATTGGCGATTGCGGCATTGAATTCGCCTCAGGATGGGAGCCTATAGCCCAGAAAAACTGCCATCGGCATTAAACGTCAAATCTCGAATCGTTCGCATAACCGGCTGGTGCAGGTGACGAACGGGGCGGTCACGGAACGGAGCTTCACCTACGATGCTTCGGGTAACCAGACCGGCGACAACCGGGGGGGGGGGGGCGGCAGGATCCATAACTGCAATCCGCCGCCGTCCGACAATTTGGCGATCGAATGACCGGGTTTCGCGTTGCGAACTTTAACGTCAGTAAGAGGCATGCGCCCTGCGTTTATTGGCATCGCCGATTTGAAGTATCCGACGATGCCAAATGAGAAGCCAACAAAATCGTTGGATATCAATGGATGATGCCGGACTCCCTCGGATCAAGAACGTTAAAATTATGTCGAAAGAACGAAAAAACCGCCCTTTCAAGGCGGTTTTGAACGTTTGTAAATTGTAAAATGGTGCCCAGAAGAGGACTCGAACCTCCACGCCTTGCGGCGCTGCCACCTGAAGGCAGTGCGTCTACCAATTCCGCCATCTGGGCTTAAGGAGCGTCTTTTGGCGGTGTCGCTGGCGGATGTCAACGCTTAGAGACACATCACGATAAAAAAGCGGAATTAAAAGCGGCCCTCGTGGCATTTACTCACACCTGTGTCTTTTCCCATCCAGAATTTTTTGTCCGCGGTCTTGTGTTATGGCGTGCCGTTGGCCACTCATGAGCAGGATAATGCCTGCACACATGCCTGTGCGACGATATCCGATCCATCATGTGTTTTTTTCGTGATTTCGCCGGAGCATGGAACGATGAAGGTCCTGATCGTTTATTGCCACCCTCTTGAAGGTAGCTTCAGTGCTGCGCTGCGTGACAGGGTTATCCTGGCGCTCACAGCGGCTGACCACGAGATCAGGGTGCTTGATCTCTACGGATCAGGATTTGATCCGGTCCTCTCGGCACAGGAGCGGCTGGATTATCATACGCCTGAAGTGAACGAGCGGCAGGTCGAGGATCATCTTGTGCAATTGCGCTGGTGCGAGGGATTGGTCTTTGTCTATCCGACGTGGTGGTATGGCCCGCCTGCCATGCTGAAAGGCTGGCTAGACCGGGTCTGGATTCCTCATGCCACATTCGAGATGCCACAACCGATGAAGCCGATCGGCCGGGTTCTCACCAACATCCGCTTCATTGCCGCTGTCTCAACCCTTGGCTCACCCTGGTGGTGGTGGAAAATCGCCATGGCAGAACCGGGAAGAAAGATGCTGCTGAAAGGCATTGGCGCGCTCTGCCATCCGCGCTGCAAGAGTGTCTGGCTGGCCTTGCATCAGATCGACAGTGCCAGCGATGCCAGGCGGCACCGGTTTCTGGCAAAAGTGGAAGGGGTCTTCCGGCGCTTGCGATGAAGGTTTCAGTCGCGTCAATATCAGTTGCGCCAATGCCCGTTTGCTGCGGAAATCGTCTGAAAATATGTGGCAATCACATGCGACACTGCAATCAACTGTGCCGAATCCTGTTCATATTCCGGACGCAGCCGGCCTCTGATCTCATCGGAAGGCTGCGTGAGTTTGACGCCCATCCGCGATAGTTTAACTGCAAGGTCAAACCCTGCTTGTGGTGTTTCAGTCTTGAGTGAGGGTAACCATTCTGCTGCCATGTCAATGTGCTCCTTGCACTCCGGAACAATTGCCGGGCCAACCTTAATAGGTGTCCATGACTGTTTCGGATGCGACCCCGGATTTTTAAATTCTTCGTGTCACATTTCAGATGATGCTCCCCTTCCTCATCAGGGCTTTCCGGGCTAGGTTCTGCGTACGGTCACGTTGCATGTTGATTGAACAATCAAAATTCGCAAAACGTGATTGACACCAAGAAACCTGGAGCATGTCGTCTTCGAATAACCTCGTAACCACTTATTCGCGGCATGTTCTGATGGGAGAAAATCGGATGGTTTTTCGCCTTCGGCAAGTTGATTTGGAGAATACATATGCTTAACCGCCGTTCGCTGCTTGGCTTTGCAGCCGCTTTGCCTTTTGCGCCATCCGCATTCGCACAGGGTTTTCCCTCAAAGCCTTTGCGACTGGTCGTGGCATATCCCGCCGGGGGGCCCACGGACGGCATCGCCCGCATTGTGGCGCAGGATCTCGCAGCAACGCTTGGTCAGAACGTGATCGTCGAGAATGTCGGCGGCGGCTCGGGCTCCATCGGTACACGGCAGGTGGCGCGCGGCGAGGCGGACGGCCATGTCTTCACCTTCGGCAACAATCAGACGCATGGTAATAACATGTTCCTGTTGAAAGAGCCGGGTTATGACGCGGTGAAAGATTTCACGCCGCTCGCGTCTCCCGGTGCCTTCGAGCATGTTTTCGTGGTGCGGAATGAGCTTCCGGTGAAATCGATTCAGGAATTGATTGCACTGGCTCAATCAAAGCCCGGCGCGCTGAACTATGGTTCCACCGGAGTCGGCTCCGGTTCGCACCTTTCCACCGAGTTGTTCATGGTCAAGACCGGTATCAAGATGCAGCATGTGCCGTTCCGGGGAGCCGCCCCGCTGATCCAGGAGATCGTCGGTAACCGCATCGATGTGGCGAATTCCACACTGGGCTCCGTGTTCCAGCAGATTCAGGCGGGCACGATGCGCGCCATTGGTCTTGGTTCACCCAGGCGCAATCCGCAACTGCCCGATGTACTGACGCTGGCCGAACAGGGCGTTGGCGATGCCAATGCCGAGAGCTGGACAGGGTTCTTTTCGCCGGCAGCAACGCCGCCCGCAGTGGCGGAAAGGCTTTCGAAAGAAATTATCGCCTCGCTGAACAAGCCTGCGGTGAAAGAGGCCATCTCCAAGCTTGGTTTCACCGTGAATGTGCGTGATGCAGCCGCGCTGAAAACCTATCAGGCGGCCGAAATCAAGACCTGGGAAGAAATCATCCGGGCCGCCGGTGTCAAGGCGGAATAAACCGCAGGGAGCATCGTCATGAACCTCGCTTCGCTTGCCGCCGCCCGTGAGACGCCCGTCCGGGCCGGTTTGATTGGCGCCGGGAAATTTGGCTCCATGTTTCTGGCCCAGATACCGTATATCAAGGGTCTGACGGTTTCTGTCATTGCCGATCTTGATCCTGACAAGGCGCGGCAGGCCTGTCGCAATGTCGGCTGGGATGCGGCGCGCATTGCGGCCACCTATTTTATCGACAGCGGGCGTGATCTGTGCAGCCGTGATGATGTTGATGTGGTGATCGAGGCAACCGGCAATCCCGTGATCGGCGTCAGCCATGCTCTGGCTGCCATGGATGCGGTCAAGCATATCGTCATGGTGAATGTCGAGGCGGATGTGCTGGCGGGCCCCGCCATGGCAGCGCGGGCGCGGGCCAAAGGCGTTGTTTACAGCCTCGCTTACGGTGATCAGCCTGCGCTGATCGCTGAAATGGTCGATTGGGCACGGGCTATCGGCTTCACCGTGGTTGCGGCGGGCAAGGGTACGAAATATCTCCCGGCCTATCATCAGGTGACGCCCGATGACGTCTGGTCCCATTACGGTCTGACACGGGAACAGGCAGCCCTGGCCGGTATGAACCCGCAGATGTTCAACTCTTTTCTGGATGGCACCAAATCCGCCATCGAGATGGTGGCAGTCGCTAATGCCTGCGGGCTTGATGTGCCATCGGCGGGACTGGCATTCCCGCCCTGTGGCGTCGATGACCTCGCGCATGTGCTGCGGCCAAAGGCGGTTGGCGGACAGCTTGAAAAAGAAGGTATCGCGGAAGTGATTTCCTCTCTGGAACGCGACGGGCGGCCTGTATTCCGCGATCTGCGCTGGGGCGTCTATGTGGTGCTGAAGGCCGAGAACACCCTGGGCCCCGATCACGCCGAGATCTTTGAGATTCTTGCTATGCGTCCGGCAGGACGACGGATCCTTGCGGCAGCGTG
>JANNRX010000109.1:0-4792 GCA_031401875.1 Hyphomicrobiales bacterium
AGGCCGCCTGTTTCTCGTCACCGCGGTTGAGAGCACCGTGATTGATCTCAAACGCCTGCATGAGAGAATTGGCGGCAACGGCCGCTTGTCCTTTGGCTCTCCTGAACAGATGATGCAGCATCTTGGCGTGACGCCAGGTTCCGTCACGGCCTTCGCGGTGATCAATGATGTGTCAGGCACTGTCACCATGATCCTTGATGAACGCCTCAAGGCCTTTGAGCGCATCAACTGCCATCCGCTGGTCAACACCATGACCACGGGCATTTCCCATGCTGATCTTATCACGTTTCTCGAGAATGTCGGCCATCCCCCGCAGATCATGGCGGTGGGCGAAGCGGTTGTTTAATCCGGCTTACGCCACGCCCATCCTCAGCAGATCCTGGATATGCACGATGCCTGTCGGATGGCCCGCCTCATCCACCACCACAAGTGTCGTGATCTTGCGGCTGTTGAGAATTTCCAGCGCTTGCGCCGCGAGCTGATCCTCGCGGATGGTCTGCGGGTCGCGTGACATCAGCTCATCCACACGACGGGATGGCAGATCGGCACTCATGTGGCGGCGCAGATCACCATCGGTGACAACACCCGCAAGCGCACCATCCGCACTCTTCACAATCAGCACACCAAAGCCCTTGGCGCTCATCTCGGGAATGGCCGCAGAGAGAATGGTGCCTTCGCTGACAACCGGCAATGCATCACCACTGTGCATGATGGCACGCACAAACATCAACTGTGCGCCGAGCTTGCCGCCGGGGTGAAACACGCGGAAATCATCGGCCGAAAAGCCGCGCGCCTCCAGCAGCGCCACAGCAAGCGCATCACCGGTCACCAGTTGCAGCGTGGTCGATGTTGTCGGTGCCTGACCATTGGGGCAGGCTTCCTTCGATTTCGGCAGCACCAGCGGAATCGTCGCCTGTCGCCCCAGCGCACTGGTGGAGCTGGAGGTGATGGCAATCAACGGCACCTTGAAGCGCCGGGCATGGGCAATGGTATCGGCAAGCTCCCGCGCTTCCCCTGACCAAGAAAGGGCGACGATCACATCATCCGCCGTGACCATGCCAAGATCGCCATGGCTTGCCTCGGCGGGGTGCACGAAGGATGCCGGTGTTCCGGTGGAGGCAAAAGTGGAGGCGATCTTGCGCGCGATATGGCCAGATTTTCCCATGCCGGTCACGATAACCCTGCCCTTGCAAGCGCTGATTGTCGCGACCGCCCTGGTGAAGTTCTCAGCCAGCGCATTGGCCTTGCCAGAAGCCGCCAGAGCCCTTTCAAGCTGCTGAAGGCCAGCAAGCTCGATGGCGATGGTGCGGGCGGCAGATGCCAGGGCGGACAGGGGTTCAGGCGTGCTCATCTGTCACCGGCTAGCACAGAGAGGGCGGCAAAGCCAAGATCGAGCGAACCCGGCAATCAAGCGCGGGGGGCAAGCAACGAGCGCAGATCGAACGCCGGATCGGCGGCTTCGGCAGGTGTAGGCCCCCTTGTGCCCCCCCTGCCCTGTGCGATCAGCTTTCGGGCGGCCATATGATCCGCAGGACGGTTCAGGGATTCGACCACGGCCAGCCGTTCGCCCTCAAAACCCAGAACCGAGAAAGCCCCCCCTTCGCGATCCCCCCGGACCACATGCCGGTTCAAGCGCGCAGAAACACCCGCGATCTGGAGTTTGAAATCGGCCTGATCACTCCAGAACCAGGGCACTGCACTGTATGGTTCCGGTTTTCCAGACAGGGTACGAGCAAGGCATTTTGCCTGATCAACCGCGTTCTGAACGGATTCCAGACGCAATCTGCCACCAGAAAACGGATTGGGATGGCTGTTGTTGTCGCCGATAGCAAAAATTTCTGGCGATGACGTCGCAAGATGCTCATCCACGACAATGCCGTTTTCGATGGCAAGGCCTGCCTGCGTCGCCAGACGATCCTCCGCCAGCACGCCGATGCCGACGACGACCAGATCCGCTTTCAGCCGCACGCCATCTGACAGCTCGACTTCCGCGATATGCCCGTTATTGCCAATAAGGGCACGCACGCCAGTCTGGAACATCAGTCTTGCGCCAAGCGAATGATGCTTTGCCTCGAAGGCCGCCGACATTTCAGGCGAGATCGCACGCGCCATGACGCGGCTCTGCATCTCGATGATCGTGACATCCGCTCCACTGGCGGCCGCTGTTGCCGCACATTCAAGGCCGATGAATCCGGCACCAATCACCACGATATGACGGGCAGCCTTCATGCGCAGCAACAGCTTTTCAGCATCGGCAAGATCACGCAAGCTCATGACACCCGCAAGATCATGCCCGACAACCGGAAAGGGCCGTGCGCGCGCACCCGTCGCAAGGATCAGTGCATCGTAGGAAAGCAGCTCGCCGGAAGCCAGCTCCACCCGGCGTTCAGCCGGAAGAATGGCTTGCACAGATGCGCCCAGAACAAGATCGATGCGCTGCTCACCATAAAATTGTTCGGCGCGCAGAACCATGCGCGCGGCTGTCGTTTCGCCTTTCAGAAAGGCTTTCGACAGCGGCGGTCGCTGATAGGGCAGCATCTTCTGCGCATCCAGCAAGTGAATATTCCCGTCAAATCCTTCATCCCGAAGCGCGGCTGCGGCGTTAACGCCCGCATGACCCGCACCCAGAATGACGATCTGTCTGATCATCCGTTATGGCGTTTCAAAACCTCGGCCACCATCGCTTCTGCCGTGATGCCGAAATGCTTGTAAAGCTCCTTGTAGGGTGCCGACGCGCCAAAGCTGCGCATGCCGACAAAGCCGCCATCAGAGCCGACAATGGCATCCCAGCCCATGCGCACACCGGCTTCAACCGCCACCTTGATGCGGGCGCTGCCAATAATCTTTGCCTTCACATCATCGGGTTGCTCAAGAAAAAGCTCCATCGATGGCACCGATACTACACGCGCGGAGACGCCCTTGTCTTTCAGAAGTATCCGCGCCGCCATGGCGATCTCGATTTCGGAACCCGATGCGAACAGCGTAGCCTTGGCCGGACCGTCAGTCCCCGCGGCCAATTCGTAGGCCCCTGCTGCAAGCTTGTTCATGCGGCTGTCTTCCAGCCTTTGCTGCGGCAGGTTCTGGCGGGTGAGCACAATGATCGTGGGGCCATCTTTGCGGCCCAGCGCCAGCTCCCAGGCTTCCGAGGTTTCAACGGCGTCGCAGGGGCGAAACACCCGCAGGTTCGGCATGGCACGCAGGCTGGCCAGATGCTCCACCGGCTGGTGCGTGGGGCCATCCTCGCCAAGACCGATGGAATCATGCGTCATGACATAGATCACACCGACGCCCATCAGCGCCGAAAGACGGATGGCAGGGCGGCAATAATCGGTAAACACAAAGAACGTGCCGCCTGCCGGAACAAGTCCGCCATGCAGCGCCATGCCGTTCATGGCCGCTGCCATGCCGTGCTCGCGGATGCCGTAATGCACATAGCGGCCCTTCCACGATTTTGGCGTGATCGATTCAAAACCTTTGGCCTTGGTGTTGTTGGAAGGCGTCAGATCCGCCGACCCCGACAAAAGTTCGGGCATTGCACCATAAGCCACGTCCAGCGCCAGCTCGGAAGCCTTGCGGGTGGCAACCGTGACCGGCGCGGCAATCAGTGCCTTGCGCTGGCTGGCAAAAGCCTTGACGAGTCCCGCAGGACGCTGGCCCGCCATGCGGCGCAGAAACTCCGCCTGCTTGCGCGGACTCACGGCAGCAAACCGCGTCTTCCATTCCTGATGTGCTGCGCCCGAACGCTGGCCCGCCGTGCGCCAGAGTTTCAGTGCGTCCGCATTCACTTCAAACGGTACGGCGGAAAGCTTCAGCGCTGTCTTGGTGGCGCTGGCTTCTTCCACGCCCAGAGGTTCGCCATGAACCTTGTGCGAGCCTGCTTTCTTGGGTGCACCCCAGCCAATCACCGTCTTGCAGGCAATGAGCGTTGGCTTGCCGGATTTCTGCGCTGCCAGGATAGCAGCATCAATCGCAGCTTCGCTGTGTCCGTCGATGGGAAGTGTCTGCCAGCCGCAAGCCTGGAAGCGCTTCACCTGATCGACTGAATCCGAAATCGACAGCGGCCCATCGATGGAAATGCCGTTGTCATCCCAGAAAACAATGAGCTTCGAGAGCTTGAGATGGCCCGCCAGCGCAATCGCCTCCTGGCTGATACCCTCCATCAGATCGCCATCCGACGCGATGACATAGGTGAAGTGATTGACAGCCTTCGCGCCAAATTCGCTCGCCAGTTTCTTCTCGGCCATGGCAAAGCCAACCGCCGTCGCCAGTCCCTGCCCAAGCGGGCCCGTCGTGGTCTCGACGCCCGGTGTATGACCAAATTCCGGATGTCCGGCCGTGTTCGATCCGAGCTGCCGAAAGCGTTTCAACTGATCAATCGTGACGCCTTCGACACCGTAGAGATGCAGCAGGCCATAAATCAGCATGGAGGCATGACCAGCCGAAAGAATGAAACGATCCCTGTCCGCCCAGGCAGGAGCCGATGCATCATATTTCAGATATTTGCCCCACAGCACCGTAGCCACATCCGCAAGGCCAAGCGGTGCGCCGGGATGGCCTGATTTTGCCTGCTCGACGCCATCAATGGCGAGGCCCCGCAAGGCATTGGCCATCAACTGGTGGTGCTGGGAATTGGACATGCTTCACTCTCGAAAAACCGGGCAACAGCCCCGACGGCAAGGAATGTCAGCCCATACGCGTCGCAACCATTTTCCGCAATTGCCCAAGATCCGTTGCAAACAGACGAATGCCTTCCGCAAGCTTTTCCGTCGCCATCGCATCCTCATTATGGCCG
>JANNRX010000110.1:0-1883 GCA_031401875.1 Hyphomicrobiales bacterium
GCCTCAGGCCCTCCGCCCCGCACGGGCCAACTGATCATCGCGATTGATCCGGCCGCCATGGGACATGCCCGCTTCGGAGAACGGATGGCGACGCTCGCGCACGCCATCGAAAGCCAGAGCGGTGCGCGGCTTTCAGGCATGCGCCGCCTGGCGCTCCGGGAAAAAGCCATGCGCGACGGCATCACCATTCCGGGCCTCTTGCTCAGCCAGATCGGCGCGGTTTCGCTGTAATCAAAGCGCGCCGCTCTCCATTTCAGTCCGCTGACTTTCTGATCGAACTGAGATAGCGGAGTTTCGGTTTGCGATTTCCCGATTGTTATACTATATCATAGCGCTTCTGAGACGAGGAATTGCGCTTGGGCCATAGCCATCATCATACCCATGGGTCTGCCCAAAACCATGCACTGGACAATGCCCAAACTCATGTGCACGATCATGCGCATGCTGCGGAGCCACTTTTTTCCCTGCTGCAATTATCCGCACTGCAACGCCTTGGGGGCGCAAGCTGCATCGTCATCATGCTCTGGGCCGCAGTCTTCTGGGCTTTGACATGACGGGCACACAGACTTTTGGATCTAGAGACCATAAACCTGCACTCCATTTCTCGGATGTCACGCTGGGCTATGACAGACATCCGGCCGTGCATCATCTTGAAGGTACGGTGGCCGAGGGTAGTCTTCTGGCGGTTGTCGGGCCGAATGGTGCTGGTAAATCGACTCTGCTGAAAGCGCTGGCAGGCAGCCTCAAGCCGCTGTCAGGCGTCATTGGCTTCTCGGGCCTTGATCGCCGTCAGATTGCCTATTTGCCGCAGGCCAATGATCTCGACCGCAGCTTCCCTGTTTCGGTATTTGATCTTGTCTGCGCCGGAGACTGGCATCGCACCGGCCTCTTCGGGGGCATTGGCAAGGGCCAACGCCAACGCGTCCATGATGCGATTCAGACCGTCGGCCTGGCGGGCTTTGAAAATCGCAGCATTGGCACTTTGTCCGGCGGGCAATTGCAACGCGTGCTCTTTGCGCGCCTGCTGCTGCAAGAGGCCAGGCTGATCCTGCTCGACGAGCCTTTTACCGCCATCGACACCAAGACCACCACGGACCTGCTGGCGCTGATCGCCCGCTGGCATGCTGAAAAGCGCACGGTGATCGCGGTCCTGCACGATATGGAAGTCGTCAAAACGCATTTTCCCGAAACGCTGTTGCTGGCGCGCGAAGCGGTGGCCTGGGGCGCCACATCCGAGACATTGCGCAGTGACAATCTGCTGCGCGCCCGCCGGATGATCGAAGCGCATGACCCGCATGCCGATATTTGCGCACGCGCCGCCTGATGCTTTACGACGCGCTGATTGCTCCTTTTGCTGAATTTGCCTTCATGCGCCGCGCACTTGTGGGAGGTGTTGCACTTGCGTTATCCGGCGGGCCAGTTGGCGTTTTCCTGATGCTGCGTCGCATGAGCCTGACCGGTGACGCCATGGCCCATGCCATTCTGCCCGGCGTGGCCATCGGCTATCTCCTCTTTGGCCTGTCGCTCGGGCCGATGACCATCGGTGGCTTGTTTGCGGGCCTTGCCGTTGCGCTGCTGGCCGGGCTTGTAGCCCGTGTCAGTGTGCTGAAGGAAGATGCCTCGCTGGCCGCGTTTTATCTGCTATCGCTGGCGCTGGGGGTCACCATCGTTTCACTCAAGGGATCGAATGTGGATCTTCTGCACGTATTGTTCGGCTCGGTTCTCGCCCTGGGGGATGATGCATTGCTGCTGCTTGCCGGCATCACCACGGTAACGCTGGCGACTCTCGCGCTGATTTTCCGACCGCTGGTCATGGATACAGTGGACCCCGGGTTCCTGCGTTCGGTTTCCGGCGCGGGTGCCACTGTGCATCTCCTCTTTCT
>JANNRX010000111.1:0-2032 GCA_031401875.1 Hyphomicrobiales bacterium
CGAGACGCACAAGCAGCATTTCTGCCGCGACAATGGGCCTCGGCGCGAGTTGCGCCTCCTGAAGACCTTTGCTGAGAATCTGCCAGGCACGCGTCAGCACACGAATGGAAAGATCACGTGCGAAAGTAGTTCCACGCGTCTTTTCATTCTCGCTGAGCGAAGGATCGTCCTGCGTTCCAGGTGCAAGCTTGAGGCGTGTCACGGTATGCACATATTCCGCAAGGTCCGTGATGATGCTGACGGGATCAGCCCCCGCTTCGTACTGGGCCGCAAGTTCGGTCAGCGCGCCCGCAATATCACCCCGCATCAGCAGCTCGAACAGATCGATGATACGGGCCCTGTCCGCGAGACCCAGCATGTCGCGGATGGCTGCCGCGCCGATGGTCGCAGCACCCGATCCTTGCGAACCATGCGCGATCGCCTGATCGAGCAGCGACAGGCCGTCGCGCACGGAGCCCTCGCTGGCACGCGCAATCAAGGCCAATGCTTCGTCCTCGATCGTAACCTTTTCAAGATCGCAGATACCGCTGAGGTGCCGCATCATCAGCGGAACATCGATGCGTTTGAGATCAAAGCGCTGGCAGCGCGACAGCACCGTCACAGGCACTTTGCGGATTTCGGTTGTGGCAAAGAGAAATTTCACATGCTCTGGCGGCTCTTCCAGCGTCTTGAGCAAAGCGTTGAAGGCACTGCCAGAAAGCATGTGTACTTCGTCGATGATATAGACCTTGTAACGCGCATAGGCCGGGCGGTAGCGCACCGCCTCGATGATCTCGCGCACATTCTCAACGCCGGTATTGGAGGCCGCATCCATCTCGATCACATCGACATGGCGACTTTCGATAATGGCTTCGCATTGTTTGCCGAATGTGGGCATGGCGATGGTTGGCCGCGTGATTGACCCGTCGTCTTTCTCATAATTCAGGGCGCGTGCAATGATGCGGGCCGTCGTCGTCTTGCCGACACCGCGCACGCCGGTGAAGATATAGGCCTGATGGATGCGATCCACCTCAAAGGCGTTGCGAAGCGTACGGACCATGGCCTCCTGGCCAATCAGGTCTTCAAAGCCCTTGGGCCGGTATTTCCGGGCCAGAACGCGGTAAGCGCCATGCTGCGACGTGTCCGCCATCTCATCTCACGGAAAAATGCCAGAAAGGTGGGAGGCTGGACATTGACCCGCCCGGTTCTCGTTAGGGCTGCTTCCTTCCGGATCTGACCCGATTGGCGAGTGGTACGTCCAGCGCCAACCTCCCGCTGGCTATATCGGGGAAAAGCACAAGGGATGCAAGAGGCGCAATGACCTTCCTTCAGCTCTCTTCCGGTGCAGAAAATGGAAAAACTAGCGTTTTTTCCATTTCCCTCTGGGACTTCCCGCCCTGCCCCCCGTCGAAAACCCGCCCGCTTTGGCCTTGAGCGATGATTGCCGGATATCCGTATCCTGGAAGATCGCCATCGAGGTCTCGCGCAGGCGCTTCAATTCATCCCGAAGGCGTGCCGCCTCCTCGAATTCGAGATTGGCCGCCGCCTCGCGCATGCGCTTTTCAAGGTCAGCGGTAATCGCCTCGAAATTATGACCAACCGTTGCGGCGTCATTGCCTTCGCCCGCCAATCCGGCGTCAACCGTGACGCGATCACGTTCATAGGCCGAGTTCATGATGTCCACGATGTCGCGCTTCACGCTTTCGGGCGTGATGCCGTTGGCAACATTGTATGCCACCTGCTTTTCGCGGCGACGGTCAGTCTCCGCGATGGCGCGCTCCATCGAGCCCGTCATCCTGTCAGCATAAAGGATCACGCGGCCATCGACGTTACGAGCGGCGCGACCGATGGTCTGCACGAGGCTGGTTTCAGAACGCAGGAAACCCTCCTTGTCCGCATCCAGAATAGCGACAAGTGCACATTCGGGAATATCAAGTCCCTCGCGCAGCAGGTTGATGCCGATCAGCACATCGAAGGCACCAAGCCTGAGGTCGCGGATGATCTCGATCCGCTCCAGCGTCTCGATATCCGAGTGCATGTAACGCACGCGCAC
>JANNRX010000112.1:0-2261 GCA_031401875.1 Hyphomicrobiales bacterium
CAACAACGACTGCGATCAGCAGGAAATAAACAGGAAGCATGACGTTCCAGTATCGGTCATTGGGGAAAAGAGAATGAGGCGGCACGGAGCTTTCCGTGCCGCCTCAGGGATAGGAGTGTGATCAGAACGCTTCAGCGCCAAGGGCCTTCTGCGCTGTTACTTCAGCACGGGTCTTGACGATTTCTGCCTTCGGCAGGTTCACAAGACCCTTGCGGCCAAGATAACCATCTTCGCCAATGGCCTTTTCAGAAACATATTCGGCCATGAACTTGTCGAGGCCGGGGATCACGCCGATGTGCTGCTTCTTGATGTAAACGAAGAGCGGACGGGCAACACTGTACTTGCCATCGGCGATGCCTTCGAAGGTTGGCGCTGCGCCATCAACGATCGCACCCTTGATCTTGGCAGTGTTCTCTTCAAGGAAGGAGAAGCCGAAGATACCGACGGAGGCCGCGTTGGCGTCAAGCTTCTGCACGATGAGATTGTCGTTCTCGCCTGCTTCAACATAGCCACCATCTTCACGCAGCTGCTTCCAGACAACATCGAAAGCCTTGCGATCGGCGCCCTTGAGCGCTTTGAGCGATGCAATTTTCTCGGCGCCTGGTTCCATCACCAGTTCATGGAAGGAATCACGCGTTCCGGATGTTGGAGGAGGTCCGAGGACTTCGATCTTCTGGTTTGGCAAGGTTGGGCTCACATCAGCCCAGGTCTTGTAAGGGTTGGGGATCAGCTTGCCGTCTGGACCTGGAACGTTCTTGGCCAAGGCCAGAAAGATCTGCTCTTTCGAGAGCTTGAGATCCGGGCCACGCTTGCTGTTGGCGAGTGTGAGACCATCGAAACCAACCTTGAGTTCGATGATGTCGGTCACGCCGTTCTTCTTGCAATCCTCGAATTCGGATTTCGTGATGCGGCGCGAAGCGTTGCTTGCATCGGGATGCTGTGCACCAACACCTGCGCAAAACAGCTTCATGCCACCGCCTGTGCCGGTAGATTCAACAACAGGAGCCTTGTTGCCGGCCTTGCCGAATTGCTCGGCCACTGCCGTTGTGAATGGATAGACCGTCGATGAACCGACGATGCGGATTTGGTCGCGTGCCATCGCTCCAGTTGAAACGAGAGCGGATGTTGCAAACAACACGCTGATGAGAAGAGACTTTTTCATGGTGCTTTCCTTTGATGTCAGCTTGGCTATAGATCACGTTAGATGACATATTTATGACAAATGTTGCAGAGTCAGTTGGGCTTCGACAAGTGTGAAGCCTGCTTCTATACAGAACCACCCGCGCAACATCCCGATGACAGCCCCAGTGACAAATTTTGCCTGTGACACTTCCCTCTGAAAAACTTGATCTGATCCTGCGGCGATCATCCGAAATCGAGGCCCGGCTCAACTCTGGCCCGCCCGCTGATGAAATTGTCAGGCTTTCACGCGAGCAGGCCGAGATCGCAAACCTTGTCGCGGCGATCCATGCGCTGAGGACTGTCGAGACCGAACAGAATGATCTTGCCGCATTGCTTCAGGAAAGCGGGAGCGATGCAGAAATGCGCGCCATGGCAGAGGCCGAAGCGACTGTTCTCCTGGAAAAAGCCGCTCTTTTGACCAATGGATTGCGTCTGGCACTCCTGCCCCGGGATGTCGCGGATGATGGCAGCGCCATTCTTGAAATCCGTGCTGGCACGGGCGGCGATGAGGCCGCGCTCTTTGCGGGCGATCTTTATCGCATGTACCAGCGCTATGCAGCGCTCAGGGGCTGGCGGCTTGAGCCCGTCTCCGAGAGCGAGGGAACCATGGGGGGCTTCAAGGAAATCATTGCCGAGATATCCGGTCATGGCGTCTATGCCCGAATGAAATTTGAATCGGGTGTGCACCGGGTGCAACGCGTGCCAGACACCGAAACTCAAGGCAGAATCCACACTTCGGCAGCAACAGTTGCAATCCTGCCAGTGGCCCAGGATGTGGATGTGACAATCGATGACAAGGATCTGAAGGTGGATACGATGCGCGCCGGCGGAGCGGGCGGGCAGCATGTCAACAAGACAGAAAGCGCCATCCGCATCACGCATCTGCCGTCCGGTCTGGTGGTGTTCTCGCAGGGCCAGCGCTCGCAGCATCAGAACCGCGCCCGCGCCATGCAAGTGCTGAAATCACGGCTTTATGATCTTGAACGTCAAAAGCTCGATGATGTCAGGGCGGCTGAGTGCAAATCCAAGGTCGGCTCTGGGTCCATAAGCAGACGTGACGGCCTTGATTTTGGATGTCT
>JANNRX010000113.1:0-8500 GCA_031401875.1 Hyphomicrobiales bacterium
ACAATCGCGCCGCGCGAGCCCAAACCCATCGCCGCTTTCATCGGTGAGCCAAGCTCGATGCAGGTGATCACCGGCCACAAGGGTGGCCAGCGTGTGGTTTGCATCGTGAAGGGAAAGGCGGCGCATTCCTCGCTTGCACCCCATGGCGTGAATGCGGTGGAATATGGCGCAAGGCTTGTGGCCAGGATCAAGGACATGGCCGAGGCGCAGGAACAGGGTGGCGCGCGAGACCTGCTCTATGACGTGCCCCACACCACGCTGCATGTCGGCATTTTCACCGGCGGCACCTCGCCCAACATCGTGCCGCACCATGCCGAAATCTCTTTCGAATGCCGCAACATCAGCGCCGATGACCCAATGACCTATATCAATGAAATCATGCGCTATGCCCATGAGGAGCTGACACCCAAGATGCGGCGCATTGATCCGGATGCCGGTTTTGAATTTGCATTCCGGCCAATGCTTCCAGCCCTTGAAACCGCGCCGGATCATGCAGCCGTGACCATGGCCAAGCGGCTCGCCGGGCGTAACGATCATGCCAAAGTTGCCTATGGCACGGAAGCAAGCCTGTTTCAGGAGATCGCGGGCATTCCGTCTGTGGTTGTGGGGCCGGGTGATATCGATCAGGCCCATAAGCCTGATGAATGGATCAATATTTCCGATCTTGAGAAATGCAACGCCTTCATCCAGCGCTTGATTGATGAGTGCCGGGCGTGACATACCCGCTATCATGACAAAACCGGATTATTCCAAACGTACCCTTGCGGCGCAGGCCATGGGCAAGATTGATGCTGGCACCATGGGCATCGTGCCACCCATCCACATCACAACCACTTTCATCCGTGATGATGACAATCAATACCGCACCGGTAACATTTACGGCAGACCGGATAACGCCACCATTCGCGAGGCGGAAACCATCATCGCCATGCTGGAAAGCGCGCCTGAAGCGCTGGTTTTCGGCTCTGGCATGGCCTCCGCCATTGCCTGCTTTCTCGCACTCGCTCCGGGTGATCACGTGGTCGCGCCGAATGTGATGTACTGGGCCCTGCGCAACTGGTTGCTGACGGAAGGCAGGCATTGGGGGCTCGTGATTGATTTTATCGACATGGCTGACCTCACAGCAGTGAAAGCCGCCATCCTGCCGGGTAAAACGAAACTGGTCTGGGCCGAGACGCCTGCCAATCCGCTCTGGTCACTTACCGATATCGCGGCTGTTGCTGATCTTGCCCACAAGGCAGGTGCCCGGCTGGCCGTTGATTCAACCTGCGCCACGCCGATCCTGTCGCAGCCACTGGCGCTGGGTGCAGATATTGTCATGCACGCTGCCACGAAATACCTCAATGGCCATTCCGATGTGCTGGCGGGCGCGCTGGCCTGCCGTACACCGGATTCGTATTGGGATCGCATCAAGATGGTCCGCAAGAACGTGGGTGCGATCCTTGGTCCCTTCGAGGCTTTCCTGCTGATCCGGGGCATGCGCACGCTTGATCTTCGTGTGCGCGCCGCCTGCGAGTCAGCCATGGCGCTGGCGCATCAGTTTGCCAGCCACCCGCATGTGGCGGAGGTGCTCTATCCTGGTCTTGAGACATTTCCCGGCCATGCCATCGCCAGGCGTCAGATGTCGGGTGGTTTTGGAGGCATGCTGTCCATCCGCGTCAGGGGTGGGCAGGCGGGTGCCATCCGCACCGCCAGGGAAGTGCAATTGTGGAAGCGCGCCACGTCGCTTGGCGGCGTCGAGAGCCTTATCGAGCATCGCGCTTCCATCGAAGGTGTTGGCTCGCCTTGTCCGACGGACCTGCTGCGTCTGTCCGTTGGCATTGAAAGCGGCGAGGACCTCTTTGCCGATCTCGACCATGCTTTGAAAAGAGCGCACAACTAATCGTTATTTCGTTCAACTCCCGGTCAGGTTTATCGGTTTAGAAAAGCAAGAAAGTTGGAGGAATATCTGAATGAGCGCCATGCATTACTGGAACGCAAGCTGGGATCTGAACCTCGATCTTTGCCCCTGTGACCTTCATTTCATGGAATGGGTCAAGGCCGAGAAGATCAAGGGCAAGGTGATTTATCACTTCGGCACTGGCACGCATCATCTCGTTGGTGTCGAGAATCTCAAAAATGGCGAGCCGAATTTCTTCGTCGGCGTCACGGCGTCACCGGGCGAGACCGAAGCCTTCACCAGGATGGCGATCGAGGAGCCACGGCTCTCGCGTAATTACACCATGCATTTTGGGGATATCTACCTGTTCAACGGCAAGCTGCTGCCCAAGTTCGATATCGCCACCATGTTCCATCTCTGCGAATTCTGGAGCGAGAAAAATTCGGCTTACGGCGGCATGAACGACGAGGAAGTGCTTCGTAAAGTCATCAAGCAGATGAAGAAGAATGGCCGTATCGTTTTCTATGAAGGCTCGGACGGTTGGGCAAAAACCAAGCCTATCGTGGCAAAACTGGCGAAAGAAGAGCTTTTCACGAAAACGGGCCAGCATAAGAAACTGCCGGTTTATACGGTCAACAGCTGACGCCTGCCCTCAGTCTTTCTTGAAGCGCACGAGCGTGAACACTCTGAACGGTGCGATCTTGCGCCGTTCGACAAGGCTTATCCCGCCGTGCGCATCTGCCCAGTTTTGCAGCCTTGCGAACGGAAATTCTGGCCGCAACCCCAGCGGGCGTGCATATTTTGCCAGCCCATCCTCGACTTTTGCGGCTAGGCCTTTTTCGGAATAATAATGATTCACGAGAATGATCTCGCCACCGGGGCGCACGACCCTTGCGCATTCCTCCAAGACGCGCTCAGGATCGGCAACCAGCGTGATAACGAATTGCGCAACCACACAATCAAAGCTCTCGTCAGCAAAGCTCAAATGATGTGCATCCATCATTTCCAGCGATTTTACATGGGGATAGCGTCCAGTCTCAAGCCGCTTGCGGGCGCGGTCGATCATGGGAGCGGAGACATCGATGCCGGTAATCTCGTGGCGGAAATCATAGTCGCTGAAGGATAAACCTGTACCAACACCGATTTCAAGAATGCGGCTACCTGCGGATTTTGCCGCTTTTGTAGCCGTACGGCGCGCATTCAGGAAAACGGGACCACACAGCGCATCGTAAATGGGTGCCCAGCGGGCATAGGCTTTTTCGACGGTGGAACGATCCAGATCAGCCAGCATGTCGCAACCTCGTTTACCCATTGCAGAGTGATTCGCCGGAGACGATTTCCGCGCTCAATCCGCTGCACCTAAAAACGCTAAGTGACAGGGTGACGACAGCCCTCGACGTCACAGACATATCGTTGTCAAAAATCTGCAATGCAAATGACCGATGTCTTTTGGTAAAGGACCGAATCATTCATGCCGCAGTTTCGCGCTCTCTTCATTTCGGATGTCCACCTCGGCACGAAGGGGTGTCAGGCCGAGCAATTGATCACATTCATCCGCTACGCCAATGCAGACACCATCTATCTGGTTGGCGACATCATCGATGGCTGGCGTCTGAAGCGCGGCTGGTATTGGC
Source organism: Hyphomicrobiales bacterium (assembly GCA_031401875.1). GTDB lineage: Bacteria > Pseudomonadota > Alphaproteobacteria > Rhizobiales > Beijerinckiaceae > JADCCX01. Next base: position 3,514 of record JANNRX010000113.1, read on the forward strand.
CACAAAGTCATAATGATGTGGTGCAGAAGCTGCTTCGCAAGGTTCGCAAGGGCACGCGCATCGTCTATGTCCCGGGCAACCATGATGAATTCCTGCGGGATTTTCTCGACAATCAGTTCGGCGGGATTGAAATCGTTAATCAGCTCATCCATGAAGGCAAGGACGGCAAGCGCTACCTCGTCATTCATGGCGATCAGTTCGATGCCGTGGTGATGCATGCCAAATGGCTCGCCTTCGTGGGCGACTGGGCTTACGAATTCGCACTTTTCCTGAACACACGGATCAATTTCTTCCGCCGCAAGCTCGGCCTGACCTACTGGTCATTCTCCGCCTGGGCCAAGCACAGCGTCAAGCGCGCCGTGAATTTCATCGGTGCTTTTGAGAGTGTGTTGTCGAATGAAGCCCGGCGCCATGGCGCGGATGGCGTGATCTGTGGCCATATCCATCATGCGACGATCCGCGATATCGAGAATATCCGTTATATGAACTGCGGCGATTGGGTGGAGAGTTGCACGGCACTTGTGGAGACCCAGGACGGCGAATTCAGGATTATTGACTGGTCTCGCGAGCGCAATGCGCTGGCTGCGCTTCATGAACCTCTCGACGATGTCGAGCAGGCGGTGGACACGGTGGTCCAGCCCCTTCCTGACCGTATAGCCGCCTGAAAGATGCGTCATGAAACTTCTGATCGGAACGGATGCCTGGGAGCCGCAGGTCAATGGCGTGGTACGAACGCTGCAAGCCACGATCAGCGATCTCCAGTCGCGAGGGATCGAAGTCGCTGTGGTTCATCCTGGCCAGTTTCGCACCATGGGCCTGCCGAGCTATCCTGATATTCGCCTGGCGATGGTCACATCCCGCGGCATGCGTCACATGCTGGAGACAAGTGCTCCGGATTCCGTCCATATCGCGACGGAAGGACCAATCGGCTGGGCGCTGCGCGGCGCCTGCCGGGCCGCCAATTGGCGGTTCACCACCAGTTATCACACCCGCTTTCCCGAATATCTCAGTGCGCGCGCGCCGGTGCCGGAGCGCTGGAGCTATGCCATGCTGCGGCGTTTCCATGCGCCTGCTGCCACGACGCTTGTCTCAACGGAGCGGATGCGCGGCGAATTGCGCGAGCGCGGCTTTCGCAATCTCGGCATCTGGTCGCGCGGTGTCGATGTGGAGCTGTTTCGCCCTCGTGATCTCAGTGTTCTGGATTTGCCCCGGCCTATTTTTATCACCGTCAGCCGGTTGGCGGTTGAAAAGAACATCGAAGCGTTTCTCAAGCTGGATCTGCCGGGATCACAGGTCGTTGTCGGTGACGGTCCCCAGGCGGCGGAATTGCGCACGCGTTTTCCCAAGGCGCATTTTCTCGGCATGAAAAGCGGTGAGGAACTTGCCGCCATCTATGCCTCAGCGGATGTCTTCGTCTTTCCCAGCCATACCGATACGTTCGGCATCGTCATGCTGGAGGCCGCAGCCTCCGGCTTGCCCGTGGCGGCGTTCCCTGTGCCTGGTCCCATTGATGTGATGGGCAACAGTGCCGCAGCTGTTCTCGACAACGACCTGCACAAGGCCTGCATGGCTGCGCTGAAAATTGCTCGCGAGGAATGCCGTGCTTTCGCGCTGCGTCATTCATGGTCAGCAGCAACCGATCAGTTCCTCTCGTCGATGGCCATGCGTGATGGTAAAAGTTTCAAGCAGGCCATCGCCTCCCCGGGTCCTGAAAGGGATCGCGCCTTCATCGATGCCTGAAAGCACGCTCCCGCATTGTTTGGCTTGCGGAAGCCTCACAGAATAAACCGGCTCAGATCCACATTCTTTGCCAGTTCGCCGACGTTCTTGTCGACGAAATCGCCGTCGATCGTCACTGTCTCGCCGTTGCGATCCGGTGCCGTGAAGCTGACGTCGTCGAGGATGCGCTCCATCACGGTTTGCAGGCGGCGCGCACCGATATTTTCCACCGAGCCGTTCACTTCAACCGCCACGCGGGCGATGGAGGCAATGGCGTCATCGGAGAAAGCAAGCTTGACGCCCTCCGTTCCCAGCAAAGCCACATATTGCTTGATGAGTGAAACTTCTGTCTCGGTGAGGATGCGCCTGAAGTCATCCTCTGTGAGCGGATGCAGCTCCACGCGGATTGGTAAACGTCCCTGAAGCTCGGGGAGCAGATCAGAGGGCCTCGCCAGATGGAACGCTCCGGACGCGATGAAAAGGATGTGATCGGTCTTCACCACGCCGTGCTTGGTGGAAACATTGGTGCCTTCGATGAGCGGGAGCAGATCGCGCTGCACGCCTTCGCGCGAGACTTCGCCGCCACCGCCGCGGCCTTCGCGCACACAGATCTTGTCAATCTCGTCGAGGAACACGATACCATTGTCCTCGACCTGGCGGATGGCTTCCTTGGTCACGGCGTCCTGGTCGAGCAGCTTGTCACTCTCCTCGGCGATCAGCGGCTGGAAGGCCTCTTTGACCGACAGCTTGCGCGGCTTGGTACGCCCGCCCATCTTGCCGAAAATATCGCCGATGGAGATTGCGCCAATCTGCCCGCCACCCGGAAGCCCCGGAATATCGAGCATCGGCATGCCGCTGCCGCCCGATTGCATCTCCAGTTCAATTTCCTTGTCATCAAGTTCACCCAGCCGCAGCTTGCGGCGGAAACTGTCCCGTGTGGCTTCGCTCGCCGTATTGCCGACAAGCGCATCCAGCACGCGGTCTTCGGCCGCTATCTCGGCACGGGCGGAGACTTCCTTGCGCTTGGCTTCCTTCACCTGGGCGATGCCAATATCGAGAAGATCGCGGATGATCTGTTCCACATCGCGGCCGACATAGCCGACCTCAGTGAATTTGGTGGCTTCCACCTTGAGGAAAGGCGCATTGGCGAGTTTGGCGAGACGTCTCGAAATCTCTGTCTTGCCGCAGCCAGTGGGGCCAATCATCAGGATGTTCTTGGGCAGCACCTCCTCGCGCATGGTGCCGGTGAGCTGCTGACGCCGCCAGCGGTTGCGCAGCGCAATGGCGACAGCGCGCTTGGCCTCTTTCTGACCGACGATGAAACGGTCAAGTTCCGAGACAATCTCGCGGGGGGAAAAGGATGTCATAGGTCGATGCTCTCGATCACCAGGTTGGCGTTGGTGTAGACGCAGATCTCGCCGGCGATAGCCATGGCCTTGCGCACGATATGTTCTGCATCAAGCGGCTGGTCCATGAGGGCGCGGCCGGCAGCCAGTGCATACATGCCGCCCGAGCCAATGCCCATGACCCCGCCTTCTGGCTCCAGTACGTCGCCGGTGCCTGAAAGCACGAGGCTCGCTTCCTTGTCCGCCACGAGCATCATCGCCTCAAGGCGACGCAGATAGCGGTCGGTGCGCCAGTCCTTGGCAAGCTCGACACAGGCTCGTGTCAGCTGGTTGGGATACATTTCCAGCTTGGCCTCCAGCCGCTCGAACAGAGTGAAGGCGTCGGCGGTGGCACCTGCAAACCCGGAAATGACATTGCCCTTGCCGAGCCTGCGCACCTTGCGGGCGTTGGATTTGATGATCGTCGGGCCAAGGCTCACCTGCCCGTCACCGCCGATCACAACCTTGTTGTCCTTGCGCACCATCAGGATGGTTGTCGCGTGCCATCCGGGGAAGGTGGAGGGAGAGCCGTCGTGCTGCATGAAAGATCATCCTTGATCAGGCTGATTCGCAATATTTGCCATTCTTCCTATGTAGGATTGTCGATACCATTACGCCAAGGGCAACTGTGCAATCCTCCGCAGGAGTTTCATATCATGCTCCCGATTGCGTAACCGGGCCTGATCCCTTAACGCTTGGTGCATGAGCACGAAAACCTCTCTTGATGCCTTGAATGGCATGCCGGAAGCCGCATTCATTGCGAGTATGGGCGATATTTTTGAACATGCGCCCTGGGTGGCCGAGGCCGCATTTCGTGCGCGCCCCTTCGCGACGGTGACGGCCCTTCACGAGGCGATGATGGCGGCAGTTCGCGCAGCCTCAAGCAACCAGCAGCTTTCCTTTCTGCGCGGCCATCCCGAACTGGGCGGCAAAGTGGCGCGCGCCGGGGCCATGACTGCGGATTCCGTGGCCGAGCAAGGTGGCCTTGGCCTGAACCGGCTGAGCGACGCCGAATTCGACCGCTTCGAGGCACTGAATGCACGATACCGCGAGAGCTTCGGTTTCCCGTTCATCATCTGTGTCAGACGCCAGACCCGCGATGCCATTCTTGCTGAATTCGCACGGCGTGTTGTGCTGCCGCACGATACGGAACTGGCCGCAGCCATTGCTGAAATCGGCCATATCACCCGGCTCCGGTTGGTGGCGAAAGTGGAGGGGCCGGGAATCCCGAAGACCGAGGGTCGGCTCTCCACGCATGTGCTCGATACCCATTCAGGCAAACCAGCGGCGGGCGTGCGCATCAGGCTTTTCGAGGTGGGTGAAAGTGGTCGCAGCCTCATTGCCGAGACCATGACAAACCATGACGGGCGCACGGATCAGCCTCTGATCGGTGGCGTGCCGCTTCGAGCTGGCGTCTATGAAATCGAATTTGGGCTGGGGGATTATTTTCGAGGCAAAGGCGTCACGCTGGCGCGCCCGGCGTTTCTGGATGTTGTGCCCATCCGCTTTGGCATTGCGGAGCCCGAAGGGCATTACCACGTGCCACTGGTTGCGACGCCCTGGACCTATTCAACCTATCGCGGCAGCTGATCAGCCATTCACCAGCGCCATTGACGCCAACGGGCGCCTGCTGGTCTTCGCTGCACCCCTCATTGCAGGTTTTCGCGGCTCGCCACTTGCCCTCTCCGGCAGCAAGGTCAGTGCCAAGCGCTGGTCAGCCGGGCGGAAGAACTGGGCCAAGCGACGTGCTTACGGTGCTTGAGATGGAACAGCCCATTTCGCGCCGCAAGGCTTTCGCCATGATCGCTTTTGCGCTGGCTGGATCAGCGGTCGTGCTAGCATCGATCCCAGCCGAAGCCAAGCCAAAGTGGGGACGACCCTAC
>JANNRX010000114.1:0-6789 GCA_031401875.1 Hyphomicrobiales bacterium
GTCTCAAAACCGGGACTCGACCGGGAAGACGCCCGCCCTTCGACCCGCTTCTGGCCCCTCAGCGCCCGAAAAACCATCAAATGCATGAGATTAATAGGTCCTGACCCTAGGGTGTGGTTTGACGCCTCGCCTTGAAATAACGGAAGCTGTCGTGTAATTGGCCGCGCCCGTCCGGCAAAACCGCTGCAAGCGCGATAGCAGCCACAATCGCCGTCAACACGCCATGCACGAGTTGCCGTGTGATCGAGGGCGCATCGGGAAGCAACACGATCGAAACGGAAAAGACTGTGAAGCCGATGCAGAGCGGAAGGGCAAAATCCCGCAAAAGCCAGCGCCAGAGCGCGCCTTTCAGCAAATGGCGGTGCAGCAGAGGCACAACAACAAGGCCATAGGCCATCATCATCGCGAGCGAGAAGAACGACCCTGCCATTGGGCCCCATTCCCTGAGAGCAACAGGCAGGACGATCAATGCGAGGGCGATTCCGGCCACATTCACCCCGATGACAGGGCCGAGTCGGTTCGCCGCAACCAGCAGCATGAAAGGAGCCGTAACCAGGGCACCAAACAGCATCGCCACAATAACAACCGGCAACAAACGCTTGATATCACGGGATAACGGCGATTCATGGCCGATCCAGAAATCGATCAGCAAGGGGGACCACAAGAACAGCAGGCCCATGCCGATGATCGAGACAAAGGCGATGATCTGGCTCCAGCGGTGATAAGCCAGACGCAGCGCATCATCTCCGGCATTCACCTCTTGCGCTTTGAGCAAACGGGCGAAATGCGGCAGCATGGCTGAGCCAAAAGCATTCATGATGGCGGACATCGCCTGCAAGGCCACGGTGAAGGCCAGGCCATAGGCGGCAAACTGCATCGGCGAAGCCAGTGCCGCCACGAATATCTTGTCGATCTGCCCGACGATGGAAGCACTCAGGCCAAGCATGGCAGCACCTGCGCCAAGCTGCCAGATCCTTGGCAAGGCCATCGCCGGGACTTTTATTTCCGCAGGCAGTGGTGGCATGGTCTTGTGCAGAAAAACCCTGAGCAAGAACGCAAGAGCAATGAAAGCGATGCTCTGCCATGCGAACAGCACGAGCACATTCCGTTCGATCAGAAGCATCGCAACAACGCCACCGCCGTAATAAAGCGGCGTCCAGATGATGCGGATGATCGCAAGCAATCTGAGCCGCTGCAACCCTTGCAGGCCAGAGGCATAGAGCATCCCCGGCAATTGCACCCCGACCATCACGCCCATGATGATGAACACATGCAAGAGAGTGAGACTGCTGATTGGACCCGCACCGGCCCAGTGATGTGTCAGCATTGGCCCCAGCAAAGCAAGAGCAAGAGCGACCACACCAGCCGCACCCAGGGCCAGTGTTTCAAGCCCTGCGAGCAAGCTCCAGAGCCGTGGTGTTTCAGCCTCGACACCATAGTTGCCCCGGCCAAATTCTCGCGCCAGAACCGCGTTCATGAACTGATCAAGAACCATCAGCAGGGTCATGAGCGTCGCACTCAACACGACCAGCCCATAGGAATCTGGCCCCAGCAGATGGATGTAGACTGGGACAAAAACAAATTGCAGGCCGATCTGCAACGATCGCGCCAGCCCGTTCCACAGAACATTGTTCGCCCGCGATATTGCCGCAGGATGCTGCCATGCCAGAGCAATCTTCACAGCCGAGCTATCCGTTCACAATACCCTCGGCTCTTGCCAGATGGATGGCGCATCGCATGACACGATCGATCTTTGGGTGGCTTGATTACCCGAATTGGGCAGAAAATTTTTCTCTGCGCAACCCTTCTTGCGGGGCCGGTAAGGACCAGGCTGATGACGCACATGCTAGGGCCTCATTGAGCCGGGTCAAACAGCGAGAACAGCAGCAACCCGGCGATGAAGCCGCCGACATGCGCCTCCCAGGCAATCTTCACATCTCCGCTCCCGCCCAGCGGCACGCCAAGGCCTGCCAGCAGGTTGATGCCAAACCACACGACAATGAACATCACGACACGCCGATCCGTAAGGGCGACAGCAAGAGGGCGCGCCGGCTCTGACCAGCTTTCAGGCCCGGCACCAAATCCCCCCGGACCGATGGCAAAGCGCAATGCAGCCGCTGTCAGCGCCGAAACAGCACCCGATGCGCCAACAAGCACTGCGACATCATTCAAATTGAACAATGCATGGAAAACCGCGGAGATCGCAGCAGTGAGGGCAAAAAATGCAACAAACCGCATCGTTCCGAAGCGGCGGATCACGGGGGTGCCGAAGGCAAGCATCCAGAGACCGTTGAAAATGACATGCTCCCAGCTCGCATGCAGGAATGCATAGCTCACCATTGTCCAGGGCGCACTCACGCCATCGGCCACGAAAGCCTGGAACAGAGCCCGCCGCAGGGGACGCAGCGATGCCGCAGATGCATTCACTTCGGCAATCACATCCTGAAGGCTGCTCAGCCCGATCCAGAGCGAGAAACGCGCCGGCACAAATGCGGTCAGATTGAGAAACTGCACATCCGCATCTTCGAACAACCCCAGAACGAATGTACGATAGGCATGGAGACCAATCATGAATGCGACCAACACAAGCAATGCCGTGGGCGCGAAAACAGCGGGCTGATAAGCCTGCGATACCCTGGATTGCGCAGAGGGCTGCCAGGATGGCGATGCGTTCTCTGGCGAGGGATGATCCGGTGGAAGGTCGTGGGGAGGCTTGCGCTCAGAGGACATCTGTCTCTCCTAGCATGCGCTGGCCATTAGGCAAAAAAAAGGAGAGCGTTGCCGCTCTCCTGAGGGTCCGGAAGTGTTAACGCGACCACCGGATGCCCGGAATCAGATCACGCCATACACTTCAAAATCCAGTGGGTGGAGTTTTTTTCACCGCAGAAAACGGCAAAACCAGTGACAATGACAATGCCAGAAGTTACCAAATTCACAACGTCAACCATCGGTTAACCTTAACGCATGCGCTGGCACGGACCCTGCTGACCATCTCCCCGTTCACCGCACGGCGCTTCGGCATCGTGCCAATGCAAGACGATATCTGTCCGGTTGAACGGTCAGACGGGATTTGGCGGTATAAAATGAGACAACAAGCCACAAAGGCGCTCTATCAGAACTGGCGGGATATCTGCCGGGGAAGCATCATCCCGGACAGAAATGACCTGGACCCTTCGCAGATCGGCCATCTCCTGCGGGATGTCTTCATTCTGGGCATCGATCCGGCGGGCATCTGGCGTTACCGTGTCGCAGGGACCCGATTGACCACCTTGGCTGGCCGTGAACTGCGCGATGAACCTTTCGAACGCTGGTGGCGGGCTGAAGATCGCCTTGATGCCAACCGGCTGCTCTCAACAGTGGCCAGCGATGGCCTCCCTGTGATTACAGGTGTGAAAGCCATCGGCCAGGACCAACTCCATTATGACATCGAGGGTCTCCTGCTACCCTTGCGCCATGGTGGAAAATCGGGGCTGCGTATGATGGGAGGACTCTTTCCATCCATTCAAACCGCCAGCAAGCTCGGTCTCAGAATCGAGCAAATCTGCCTGATGAGCTTGCGGACACTGGATATGACTGCAACGCCTGCCGCAGCATTCGGGACGCCGCCCGCGAACCTTGATGCGATCATGGCCCGCCGCACCAGTCTGCGGGTGATTGAGGGTGGCCTGTCACGCTAGCAATAACTTTATAGGATACGCGAAGGCATCGCATGAAAAGAAAGCATGCATAAAAGCGCTGTACTGCTTTTTTTGCAAAATGAAACGACATCCTAATCGCTTTTTAAGAGTCTTCGGCGATGAATGAAACTGTAAAAAAGAAGATTTCATTCATCCTATGTTCGGATCATCAGTTCGCATCCAGGCAAAACCAGTCGAGCGCCGTCGTCACCAAAGGGTGAACGTGCAGCTGACGGGTCGCTATATGCTTGAATCCAGACGTGAGTTTCCCTGCCAGACCGTCAACATGTCACCGGGCGGTGTTGCAGTTCTGGCTCCCAGCGTCGGCGTGCTTGGTGAGCGCGTCATAATCTACATCGATCAGATCGGCCGTGTAGAGGGCAAGATTGTCCGCCACATCCCGAATGGTTTTGCCATCAGCTTTTCCGCCACCGTGCGCAAGCGCGACAAACTCGCGTCCCAGCTCACTTGGCTGGCAAACAGGCATATTCTCGGCCTTCCCGAGGATCGTCGCCACGACCGCATCCAGCCGCGCAATCCGCGCACGATCCTGACATTACCCGGCGGAAACCAGATCGTTGCCCGTGTGATCGATGCTTCGACCTCAGGTGCAGGCATCTCGACAGATGTCAGCCTTGACATGGGCCTTCGGATCATTGTCGGCAAGTTGCCCGCCACAATCGTGCGCAAATTCGAGGGCGGCATCGCGGTCGAATTCGGTCGCACCCTCACCGAGGCTGAAATCGACAGCGACGTCTGCGTCTCGCTGTAAGGCACTTCACAAGCCGCCTTTTGTCCCTCGGAACCCGGCGGGCCAGTCCCAGCGTCATTGACGTTATGCGACAACACCTTTCAGTGTGACAGTTGTTCGCCCGTCCTTCCGCTGTGATTAAGCGTTTTCAACGCGGCAACAGAAGCAGAAGCAAATTCAGAAATATAGGAAGGCTCATTGAAGGTTTTTGCCATCACCAGGCCACCTTGAATCATGCTGATCAGCAATCGAGCGCCTTTGGCTGAGGAAACATTGGTAAGTGCTCCTGCGACGTTCAACTGATCGATGATGGGTTCGACGGCCGTCCGCCAGGAGCCGAGCGCCTTTTGCGCAGCCAGTCGTACCGGCTCATCAAACGCGCCGAGTTCAAGGGCCATATTCCCGACAAGGCAACCCTGCGCAAAGCCATGCGCCTGTCGCCATTCGAAATTGGCCTTTTCAGGTACTTCAAAAAGAGCCTTCAACTTTTCCTCCGGAACCATATCGGAGTGCGCAATATTGCTGAAGGCAGATTGAAAAAGGCTTGCATAACGCTCCAGCGCCGCGATCAGCAGGTCCGATTTCGAAGGGAAAAAATGATAGAATGTTCCCTTGTTGACCTTTGCTGTTGTGCAAATTTCGGCAGTACCGACAGCGCCATAACCCTTTCCAAGAAAAAGACCGATGGCTGTATCAATGAGCGTGTCGCGCGTCGATTTCATGCCGGATCTCATGACGTTTGTTGACTGCACAGTCAACAGTTCTTGCCACGATGCAGAGGAAGGCACTGCCATGAAACGTCTTTCTGTAAGGCTGTTCCCAGGAACAGTGCCTTTTCACTGTGTGACAACAAGACAATTTTCAAGGGAATCAGGAGGTGCCGGATCATAATCGGTACAAGATTCAATAAATTCGATATTGACTTAACTGATCGGTCAGTTAAATCATGAATACCGAAACACAACGACTGGAAAATCAAGCATGACCCGCTTCCCGCACCTAAACCCAGAGAAAGCAACAGGCCCAACGAAAGAAGCTTTTGAAGAGGCAAAAGCGCAGTTCGGTGGCGTAATCAATCTTTTCAAAGTGGCGGGGAATGCCCCGAATGTCCTGAAAGGCATTCTTGCCATGAACAGGGAAGTGGGCACAGGAAGCGAGCTGGATGGAAAGCTGACCGAGCAGGTTGCCATGCTCACATCTGCACTCAACGCGTGCGATTATTGTGTCAACGTGCACATGCAGGTTGGAAAGATGCACGGTGTAAGCCGCGAAACGATGCTTGCTGCAATGGCAGGCGAAGGCGATGACGCCAAATCACAATCATTGCTCAGCTTCGTCAATGAAGTGGTGCGCAACCGCGGATTGGTTTCACCTGAGACAATGCTGGCAGTAAGGGCTGCCGGGTTCAGCAACAAGGCGCTGCTGGAGACAATCGGCGTGGTCGGCATTTACACAACGCTGCAATACATCCGCCATGTTGCTGAACCGGAACAGGATTTTCCCGTGGTGGCAGAATTTGATGCCCTGATTCACAGTGCAGCACTCAGTGGATCTACAAACAGAACCTGATCGCGGAGTGAGCGGAATGCGCCTGCATTGCGCGCCGCTCACCCATTCAGGAAACAATGAATGGCATAGATTACAATACGCGGGAGCACGTTAACCTTTTGTTAGGACTTTCGTTGCCCGCTCTATTCGCCTGAGTTACATTAACACATCGTTAAGAAATTAGGCGAGTGTGTGATGCGTAAGGCAATTGTTGCGACAGTCGGGATAGCGTTGTTTGGCATTGCGCCGCTTGCTATGGACACTGCCTTTGCCCAATCCATTCCCGTCAGCAGCAATGCCGAAACCACAACCGATACATTGCCACCGATCGGCTGGGTGCAGTTTTGCAGCGAGCAACCGCAAGACTGCAATGTGGCCTCGCTTCCTGAGAAGCTGGCAGTGATCGATGACAAGAAATGGCGTCAGCTCGTTCGCATCAACCGCGAGGTCAATGATGCTGTTGAACCTGTCTCTGATCTTGAGCACTGGGGCACACTTGAGAAGTGGTCCTACCCCACCGATGCAAAGGGCGATTGCGAGGATTACGTGCTTGAGAAGCGCAAGCGCCTCATTGAAGCGGGCTGGCCCCGCCAGTCGCTGCTCATCACTGTCGTCCGCGACAGAAAGGGCGACGGCCATGCTGTCCTGACAGTCAAGACAGATCGTGGCGATATGATCCTCGACAATCAGGAAACACGTATCAAGCCCTGGATCGACACCGGTTATCGTTTCGTCAAGCGGCAGTCTGAATCGCATCCCAACAAATGGGTTTCGCTTGGCACGCCAGGGAACGGAATCATCACCGCGAACCGT
>JANNRX010000115.1:0-3165 GCA_031401875.1 Hyphomicrobiales bacterium
CTCCCTCGTCATCGCCAAGCCCTGCTCGCCATCGGCTGCAGTGATCACTTCATAGCCATTGGCTTCGAGGCGAACCTTGAGGATCTCCAGGTTCTCTGGCGTGTCGTCAATCGCAAGAATGAGAGGGGGGTTGCGCACTTCAGTTATCTTGCGGAAGGAATTCGAGGATTTTGGCAAGAAGCAGACGCGGGCTGAATGGCTTGGCTACGTAACCCTCACAGCCGGCGGCCAGCGTCTTTGCTTCATCGCCCGACAAGGCGTAGGACGTGACAGCGATGATCGGTATATGCATCAGCGCCGGATCGGCCTTTATGCGGCGGGTGGCTTCATAACCATCCATCACCGGCAACTGGATATCCATCAGGATCAAGTCAGGCTTGTGCAGGGCTGCCATTGCAACGCCTTCCGCGCCATCGCGCGCTTCTATCAATTCATAGTTCGTGATCGACATCAGGTCGCGCATGATCTGTCGATTGTCCTCAGTGTCTTCGACCATCAGAATGCGCTTGCTCATGCAGCCTCCATTTTCTGTTCCGCTTGGACCGGAATCGTGACCTTGAATTCCGAGCCCACGCCCACAGTCGATTCTACGCTGATCATGCCGCCATGCATCTCGACGATACGTTTGGAGATAGCGAGTCCCAGACCGGTACCGCCCTTTTTGCGAGTACTGCTGTCGTCAACTTGCTGGAACTCCTCGAAGATTCGCGCCAGGAACTCCGGCGCGATGCCGGGGCCGGTATCGCGCACGTTGAATTCGAAAATGCCGTTAGTGGCATGCGCGGTGATTTCGATGGAGCCTTGATCTGTGAACTTGACTGCATTTCCGACGAGATTGAGGAGAACTTGGGTAAGCCTGCGTTCATCACCACGGCCCAGTGGCATGCTTTCGGCGATCACGATGTCGAGTGCGAGATTCTTGGCGCTGGCCAAAGGTTCGGCGGCGGCGGCGGCCGCCTTGACGATCTGGCCTGGCGAATAGCTGTCGATCGCCAGCTGCAACTGACCTGCCTCGATCTTCGAGAGATCAAGCACGTCGTTGATCAAGCCCAGCAGATGCTTGCCGTTCGCCTGAATGCGCGCCAGCGTGGTGACGGCTTTTTCCGGTAGCCGTCCATAAAGACCATCGGCCAGCATTTCACTAAAGCCCATGACCGAATTAAGCGGCGTTCTGAGTTCATGGCTCATATTGGCAAGAAATTGCGACTTGTGGCGGCTGGCTATTTCCAATTGATAGCTTTTTTCCTCAATCTCGCTGAACAGCCGGGCGTTGTTGATAGCAATCACTGCCTGCGCGGCAAAGGTTTCCAAGAGTTCGACCTGGCGCGGCGAAAAGGCCCGTGGCGCCTCGTCGGCCAGATTGATCACCCCCAGGGCGACGCCATCCTTGACCATCGGAACAGCTACGATCGATCGGACGCCGCCCGTTCGTGCTAGGTCCTTCCACTCGTATCCCACATCGGTTTCGGTATCTTCGATATAAACCGCATGGCCCAGCAGGGCGGCGCGGCCCGTGCTGCCACCAAGGGTCGGCGGGATGGGCGTATTGTTCATGAATTTGGCGAACCGGTCATCGCTGAACCGGAACGAACGGATATGGTAGCATCCGTCCGATGGATCGAGCAGCGAGATATATGCGTTATCCGGCCTGCACAGCCGCACGGCAACATCCAGGATCGCCTCAAGCACCGGCTGCAGTTCGTTGGGCGACCGCGAGATGACGCCCAGCACGTCCGACGTGGCGGTCTGGTACTCCAGCGCCTCTGTAACTTCCGCCGTGCGCGCCTGCACTTCCTCGAAAAGCCGCACATTCTCGATGGCGATCACCGCCTGATCGGCGAAGGTTTGGACGAGATCGATCTGTTTTACTGCAAATGGACCGGGTCTCTTGCGGGCCAGAAGCAGCATGCCGATGAGCGCGCCGTCGCGCAGCATTGGTACGCCGAGAACAGCGCGCAGCCCCAGTTTGCGCGGCACTTCGAAGAAGCTGTATTCGGGGTCTGACTCGATATCAGGGACGTGGACAGTCTTGCGTCCTAAGATTACCCGCTGCGCCACTGATCCCCGCCCCGGATAATGGCGGACGGCTGCAATCATCGGCATGTCGTCCTCGGCGACACCGTAGGCCGCCAATATCCGCCCTTCATCCGCGTTCAACCGGTACATGAACACGAAGTCGGCCTCGCACAGATGAGCGGCGGAATTGGCCAATGTATCGAGCACCGTCTGCAGATCGAAGGCCGAGCGGCTGATCACCTGAAGCACTTCCGCCGTCGCTATCTGCTGCTGCAGCGATTCACTCAAATCGCGCCGATGACTTTCGATTTCGTAGTAAAGCTTGCCAAGCTTTTCCGACGTCTGGTTCACATTGTCGGCCAGCTTGCCCAATTCGTCGCGGTTGGCGACTTCGACTCGCTGGCCGAATTGGCCGGCGGCGATCCTTCTAAGACCTCTTTCAATTTCGCGGACTGGGGTTATCAGAGACAGTGAGATGACATAGCCGAGGCCCAAGGCAAGCAACAGGCTTCCCACCACGAAAACGATGACGATGGCGCGCGAGGCTTGGTAAGTTTTGGTGGTGGCGTCGATCGCAGCCACCATGTCGGCCTCGGCAATGTTCACGAGCTGGTTGGTCTCGCGCTCCAGCTGATCGGCGAGCGGCACGATTTTAGTGCGTTGCGTTTCACGGGCTTCCGCCGTCTTCCCGTCGCGGATCAACTGCACCGCGCCAGTCAGGATCTCGGTGAATTCCTCATAGTTCTTCAGCACTTTGGCCAATATCTCCGCCTCGTTATGCGCGACGAACTCCATACGGTCGAGATCGTAGCCGAACTGGTTGAGTTGGCGCAGCGCCGCATCAAGCATCCGTTCGTCCTGCAGCAGCAGCGCCGTCGAGATGGAGTATAGCTGGTACACCGTATCGTGCTGCACCTGGCGATAGGCGGCGATCTTGCGTTGCAGCCGGATCAGCTCATCGGTACGGCCGTTCACGCCGTTCAGAACCTGAATGCCGACAATTCCCAGCACGATCAGCAGGCCGGCGATGGTCAGGAAGCCCGCTAGCAGCTTGGTGTGGATCAGGGCCGGCAGGCGGGCTAGCCTGCCTACCAGCCAGATGCTAATTCTGCCGGGATTCATCCACGAGGTCGAGAAGGTCATGCCGGA
>JANNRX010000116.1:0-7839 GCA_031401875.1 Hyphomicrobiales bacterium
GACGTTGATCCGCTGCATCAACCGACTGGAGGAGCACCAGAAGGGCCGCATCGTCGTCGACGGCATCGAGCTGACGAGCGATCTCAAGCGCGTCGACGAGATCCGGCGCGAGGTCGGCATGGTGTTCCAGCACTTCAACCTGTTTCCGCATCTGACCATTCTGGAAAATCTCACGCTTGCGCCGATCTGGGTGAAGAAAATGCCCAAGAAGGATGCCGAGGAAATCGCCATGCATTTCCTCAAGAAGGTCAAGATCCCCGAGCAGGCGATGAAGTATCCCGGCCAGCTTTCCGGTGGCCAGCAGCAGCGCGTCGCCATCGCCCGCTCGCTCTGCATGTTCCCAAAGATCATGCTGTTTGACGAGCCGACGTCAGCGCTCGATCCTGAAATGGTGAAAGAGGTCCTCGAAACCATGGTGAGCCTCGCGGAAGAAGGCATGACCATGCTCTGTGTCACCCATGAAATGGGCTTTGCCCGTCAGGTCGCCGACCGCGTGATCTTCATGGATTACGGCTCGGTAGTGGAGATCAACACACCCAACGAGTTCTTTGGCAGCCCGCAGCACGAGCGGACCAAGCTGTTCCTCAGCCAGATCCTGCATTGAGGGGCGTGCCCTTCCCTCTCGGGGGCGCGCGTTGCAACGCTGTCGTGCGTCCTTCGAGGCTTCTCAGCTTACGCTTCGTCGCACCTCAGCGATGAGGGTATCAGTGCCTGGCATGAGCGAAAGCGCTGATGTAATTTCCAACAACCCTCATCCTGAGGTGCGAGCGTAGCGAGCCTCGAAGGACGCACGACGGTAATGCAAAAGCATATGAAGGCATGTTTGAAGCTCAAGCCTCCGGAAAATGCTTCCTCAAGCGCCGCACCATGAGTGCGACGAAAATCACCACCAAGGGCACAGATATGCCAGCAAGGATCGTCGCATCTTTGATGAGGTTCGCCTTCGCCAGTCCCTGCAACGCATAGTATATCAGGCCAACGAGGTAATAACTTACGGCCGCCACCGAGAGCCCTTCCACCGTTTGCTGAAGCCGCAGTTGCAGGCGCGTGCGCTCGTTCATGCTTTTGAGCAATTCCTGATTTTGCTGTTCCTGTTCCACATCAACGCGCGTGCGCAGCAATGTGGTGGCACGTGTCAGTTTGCGGGAGAGATCTTGCAGACGTTCCTGCATCGAGTTCAGTGTTCGTCTTGCGGGTGCCATGCGGCGGGCCAGAAAATCCCGCCAGGTCGTATGGGCGCCGATCTGCGCTTCGTCCAGAACCTCCAGCCGCTGGAAAACGATATCATCATATGCGCGGCTGGCGGCAAAACGATAGCTCACCGACGCCGAGATCGCTTCGAGATCCGCCGTCAGTGTTGTCAGTTCCTGGAGCAGCTTGCGGTTATCGGCGATGCCATCCGCCTTCCGGCTATCGTCGATCAGCCGCGCCAGAGCCACTTCGATGCTCCGCACTTGCCCGGAAATGCGCCGCGCTTCGGGAAGCCCCAGCAGCGCCAGCGTCCGGTAGGTTTCGATCTCGATAAGCCGTTGCACCAGTGAGCCGACGCGGATCGGTCCCATGCCGTGATCAATCACGACGATGCGCGTGAAGCCTTTCGAGTCGCGCTTGAAATCCGTCAGCGCCTCCGCCGTTCCGTCATCGGTGCGCGAGCGGGCCAGGCTGGTTTCATCGAATGTCTCCTCAAGTCCTTTGGCGTCCTTGGCTAGAACAATCAGGATATCGACAGCGACCAGCATGGGGCCGGGCTGCCAGAAATCCGCGAACGGCAGCGGAGTGTGGCCTTCCTGCTTCAGCATGGCGCGTTTGGTGATGGGGAAATCCCAGCTCTGTGTCGTGAATTCGCTGTGTTGCTCCCAGCGCAGATTGAAATCTGGCCGCATGATCCGGTGATAGGCCGATCCCTCTGCGGGCAGCATGAACATGTGCCGTTCGCACAGCGCCGTCATGGCCTCGCGGTCACGGCGTGCATCTTCGTGGCCGACCTGAAAGGCGAAGTGCAGGATGCGCCGGGGCGATTCCAGCCGGTGAAACGGACGCGCGTGGATTTCATCCAGTGCCGCATCCCGCAAGGGATGCACGATCAGGTCGATGGCCGCGCCATCAAGAGGCAGAAAAGCTGGTTTGGTCATGGGTTTCTCAGAATAATCCCTCGAGCAATCCCTGCTCATTCAGGCGAATACGCTCTGCGGATGGGGAACTTGGCAGCCCTGGCATCGTCATGATGTCTCCGCAGATCGCGACGACAAAGCCGGCACCCGCCGAAAGTCTCACCTCGCGTACCGGAATGACATGCCCTTCTGGTGCACCCAGAAGTGTTGGGTCGGCTGAGAACGAATACTGCGTTTTCGCCATGCAGACCGGTAACTTGCCATAGCCCATGGCCTCGAACCCGGCGAGTTGCTCCCGCACGCCGGACGAAAATTCCACGCGTGCAGCGCGGTAGATTTCTGTCGCGACGGTCTCGATCTTCCGGACAAGTGACAGGTCATCCTTGTAAAGCGGCTTGAATCTGGCGGATTTTCCATCTGCAAGCAGCACCACGCTTTTGGCAAGCGCTTGCGCTCCCGCGCCGCCATCGGCCCAGTGACGGCAAATATGCGCCTCAACACCAAGCTTCTTCACGGCAGCCTGCACCAGTTTCACTTCAGCATCCGTGTCGCTGGTGAAATGGTTGATCGCCACGACAACTGGCACATCGAACTTCTGCACATTCTCGATATGCCGTTGCAGGTTGACGAGGCCTTTCCTCACAGCAGCAACATTCTCAGCGCCGAGATCAGCTTTTGCCACGCCGCCGTTCATCTTCAGGGCACGGATGGTGGCGACGATGACGGCGGCAGCGGGCTTGAGGCCAGCCTTGCGGCATTTGATATCAAAGAACTTCTCCGCGCCCAGATCTGCGCCGAAACCGGCTTCCGTGACCACGTAATCGGCAAGTTTCAACGCCGCTTTAGTGGCGATGACGGAATTGCAGCCATGGGCGATATTGGCGAAGGGACCGCCATGCACCAGGGCGGGATTGTTCTCGATGGTCTGCACGAGATTGGGCTGGATCGCATGCTGCAACAGCGCTGCCATGGCCCCATCCGCTTTGAGATCACGCGCAAACACAGGCGACTTGTCCCGCCGGTAGGCGACGATGATGTCCCCCAGGCGCTGTTCAAGATCAGCTGCATCCGTGGCGAGGCAAAGGATCGCCATCACTTCAGAGGCAACGGTGATATCAAAGCCGGTTTCGCGCGGATATCCATTGGAGACGCCACCAAGGCCAGCGTTGATCTGGCGCAAAGCCCGGTCGTTCATGTCCATCACGCGTCGCCATACAACCCGGCGCGTGTCGATGTTCAATGCATTGCCCCAGTAGATATGGTTGTCGAGCATTGCCGCAAGCAGATTATGCGCGGAGGTGATGGCGTGAAAATCTCCTGTGAAATGCAAGTTGATATCTTCCATCGGCACGATCTGCGCCATGCCACCGCCAGCAGCACCGCCTTTGACGCCAAAGCAGGGACCGAGCGAGGGCTCGCGCAGGCAGATCATGGCTTTCTTGCCGATGTGATTCAGCGCATCGCCCAGGCCGACAGTTGTGGTGGTCTTGCCTTCGCCCGCCGGTGTCGGGTTGATCGCGGTAACGAGAATCAGCTTGCCGTCGCGCCGAGGTTCCAGAGATTTCAGAAAGGCCGCCTCAATCTTGGCTTTGTCATTGCCAAAAGGCACGAGGTCCCCTGGTGCGATGCCAAGTTTGGCACCGATAGCCGTGATTGGCAGTTTCTTCGCTGCCCGCGCGATTTCGATATCTGAACGCACCTGAACTCTCCTGTTGCGAAGCAAAGCTAACCGAAAAATGCGCCTGTCGCGAGTCCGTCAATCACGCTTTGAGTGAAAGTCTGTGATCAATTCTCGCGAACAAAGCTTGCCTGTCCTGTGCAGAGCTCTATCCTTCCTGCGTGTATTCAAGGGGTTTGTTTTGCGGGAGCATATCCAGTTTATCTTCAGAGGACGCGTTGTTCGGCTGAAAGGCTTTTCGCCCGTCCGCTCGCTGCTGGACTGGTTGCGGGAAGAAAACCGCGCCACGGGCACCAAGGAAGGTTGCAACGAGGGCGATTGCGGTGCCTGCACCGTGGTTCTGGTGCGGCTTGAAAGGGGAGAGCTTGTCCATCGCCCTGTCAATTCCTGCATAACATTTCTGGGCATGCTGGATGGTGCGGAACTCCTGACGGTCGAAGATCTGGCGGAAGGCGATACGCTCCATCCGATCCAGCAAGCCATGGTGGATCACCATGGTTCGCAATGCGGATTCTGCACGCCCGGCATCGTCATGTCGCTGTTTGCGCTGGGCAAGGAACAAGGAGCGATTGATCGCAATCGCATCAATGAGCAGCTCGCGGGCAATCTCTGCCGTTGCACGGGCTATCGCCCTATTGTCGATGCCGCCATGGCATCTCTTGGCGGGCAACAATCCGACCATTTTGACCAACGTGTGGAAGCCCGCAAGAGTGCCCTGGCAGAGCTGGATGATCAATCCGGCGCGACAGTGAGCGCCGCGGACGGTTTCTTTGCCGCACCCCGCAGCATGGATGCCTTGCTGACCCTGATCGCCCTGCATCCTGACGCGACACTCGTGGCCGGTGCGACCGATGTCGGACTCTGGATCACCAAGCAGTTCCGGCCAGTCAAGAAGCTGATCTGGCTCGGGCGGGTTGATGCCTTGAAGTCAATTCGTCTGGAAACGGGAAAACTGATGATCGGTGGCGGTGTTACCCATGAGGCTGCCCTGCCACATCTTTCAGCGCTTTCGCCTGATCTGGGAGAACTGGGTCGCCGCTTCGGCTCCAGACAGGTCCGCGCGCAGGGCACGATCGGGGGCAATATTGCCAATGGCTCCCCCATCGGCGACTGGGCTCCGGCCTTTATCGCACTGGGGACGGAGGTCAGTTTGGTGGCGGCGAACTTCATCCCTCCCCCTTGTGGGGAGGGTGGCCCGGACCCCGGACTTGATTCGGGGGCTGGGGCGGGAGGGGGGTGCGCAGACCTCGACGAAGACAGCAGTGCGACCCCATCCCGACCCGGCTTTGCCGGTCCACCCTCCCCGCAAGGGGGAGGGATGAGCACTCGCCGCCTGCCGCTCGAAAGCTTTTTCATTGCCTATGGCCAGCAGGACAGAGCGCCGGATGAAATCGTGAGTGCCATCACGATTCCTGCGCTGAAGCCGGATGAGCATTTTCGCTGCCTGAAAATCTCAAAGCGCTTTGACGAGGATATCTCTGCATTGATGGGCGCCTTCAGACTGACACTGGATACGGGCGTGATCAGCGCCGCCCGCGTCGCCTTTGGGGGTATGGCCGCCACACCCTGGCGCGCCCTGAAAACCGAGGCTGCGCTGGTCGGCATCGTTCTCTCAAACCGCAAAAGCTGGAACCTTGCGGCGGCGATGCTGGCGGAGGATTTTCAGCCCATCGACGACATGCGCGCTTCCGCGACATACCGGCGCGAGACCGCAAAAGCCCTGCTCATCAAGGCGTTGATGGAAATCGCGGGCGATAGCGCAACCCGGCTGCGCAGCCCGGTTTTGCAGGCTCCTGATATCCGGGAGCACACCCATGCTTGACAAGCGAGGCACTGAGACTCCCGCCGCACATTACGACAAGCCGGATCACGCGCTCGCCGTGGTGCGCAAGCCCCTGGCGCATGATTCGGCCGCACGTCATGTCAGCGGCAGCGCCGTTTATATCGATGATATGCTGGAGCCTGCAGGTTGTTTGCATGTGGCAATCGGTGGTGCGCCCAAGGCGGCGGGGCGCTTGCGCAAGCTTGATCTCACGGCTGTCGAAGCCATGCCGGGCGTTGTGGCGGTCATCACGGCGGCGGATGTGCCTGGACGCAACGACATCTCGCCTGTGGCGGGGGATGAGCCCGCTTTTGCCGAAGAGACCATCCTGTTCCATCAGCAGCCGCTTTTTGCTGTGATTGCTGAAACGCGCGATATCGCCCGCCGCGCTGCAAGGCTGGCCGTGGTCGAGATCGATGAGGCAAAACCGCTTGTGACCGTCGCGGACGCCATCGCTGTGGAGAGCATGGTGCAACCCGATTATGCCTTCACGCGGGGGGACGCCCCCGCTGGCATCGCGGCGGCAGAGCATCGTCTTGCCGGGACGTTTCTTATCGGCGGACAGGAGCATTTCTACCTCGAGGGGCAGGTGGCCCTGGCAATCCCGGGCGAGGCTGGCGATATGCATGTGCATTCCTCCACCCAGCATCCGACGGAAATCCAGCATGTCGTGGCGCGTGTCCTTGGCAAGCCCGATCATGCCATTGTGGCGGAGGTGCGTCGCATGGGCGGAGGCTTCGGGGGCAAGGAAAGCCAGGCCACCCAATGGGCCGTGATCGCAGCTCTGGCGGCGCATAAAACCGGCAGGCCCTGCAAGCTGCGCCTTGACCGCGATGACGACATGGCGATGACCGGCAAGCGGCATGATTTTCACCTGGATTATGCCGTGGGTTTTGATGCCAGAGGCCGCATTGCAGCCATTGATACCACCTATAATGCCCGCGCGGGCTGTTCGCTGGATCTCACCTCTGGCGTGGTCGACCGAACGATGTTCCATGCCGACAACAGTTATTGGTTGCCTGCGCTCAAAATAAAATCGCGACGGCTCAAGACCAACACCGTGTCCAACACAGCATTCCGTGGCTTCGGTGGCCCGCAGGGAATGTTGGGCATGGAGCGCATCATCGACCGCATCGCCTGGCAGACCGGCCTCGATCCACTGGATGTGCGCAAGGCGAATTTCTACGCCGAGGGCAAGGACATCACGCCCTATGGCCAGACAGTCGAAGACAACATCATTCTGCCTCTGGTGGAGCAGCTTGAGCAGACATCGGACTACCGCCAACGCCGCGAGGAGATCGCGGTTTTCAACGCGACAAACCCCGTTCTGAAGAAGGGCCTGGCGCTGACGCCGGTGAAGTTCGGCATTTCCTTCACCTTGAGCCATCTCAATCAGGCGGGCGCACTGGTGCATGTCTATCAGGATGGTTCGATCATGCTCAACCACGGCGGCACCGAGATGGGGCAGGGGTTGTTCATGAAGGTGGCGCAGGTCGTGGCGGAGGAATTCGGCGTCGGCATCGAGCGCGTCAAGATCACGGCGACGACAACAGGCAAAGTTCCCAACACCGCGCCGACAGCGGCTTCAGCCGGTTCTGATCTCAATGGCATGGCGGCGCGCAACGCGGCGCGGATGATCAAGGAACGGCTCACAAGTTTTGCAGCCGAGCTTTATGGAGTGGACCCGCAGCGGGTGCGCTTCCGCAACGGCATGGTTTTCGTGGGTGATTTCAGCCTGCCTTTCGGTGAGCTGACGAAGAAGGCGGTGCTGGCCAGAATATCGCTCTCGTCAACCGGCTATTATCGAACCCCCGGCATCACCTGGGACCGGGCCAAGGGCACGGGCAATCCGTTCTACTATTTTGCTTATGGCGCGGCCTGCTCGGAGGTGCTGATCGATGGGCTCACGGGCGAGAACTGCGTCACGCGCGTTGACATCCTGCATGATGTTGGTCGCTCGCTGAACCCCGCTATTGACATCGGCCAGATCGAGGGCGGTTTCGTGCAGGGTATGGGCTGGCTGACGACAGAAGAGCTGGTCTATGATTCTACTGGTCGCCTGCGCACCCATGCGCCCTCGACCTACAAGATCCCGGTGGCCTCGGATATACCGGAGGATTTTCGTGTTGCGCTCTGGGATGGCGCGAATGCCCGCGAAACGGTTTATGCCTCGAAAGCGGTCGGCGAACCGCCTGTCATGCTGGCCATCTCGGTGTTCTGCGCTCTGG
>JANNRX010000117.1:0-4914 GCA_031401875.1 Hyphomicrobiales bacterium
GAAGGACGCACAGCGATGATGCAACGATCTTCTGTGGGGAGATGGCTATCACGTCCCACAGAACGTCCTGTATCCGGGATCAACAGCCTTCGGAGGTTGTGCATAAACGCTCGCCCCCGGTTGATCCTCGAAGGGTGCGGACAGCGCCGCCAGCAAAGCTTTAAACGGAACCAGATCAGCGTCTTCCGCCGAGGCCGCAGCCAGTGCCTCCTCCACCAGATGATTGCGCGGAATGACGGCGGGATTGGCGCGTTGCATGACTTTGCTGCGCTCGTCTGCGGATAGCACTTCCTGTGTCAGGCGCTCGCGCCAGCGGGCAATCCACGAATCAATTCCACCGGTTACGGCAAAGAGTGCGCGGAGCGATTCAAGCGCTTGAGGCTCTGAGTCAACATCGCTCAGTTTGCGGAAAGTGAGCGTGTAATCCGCGTTGCCGGCCGCCATCAGGGTCAGCAGGTCCTGCGCCAAGACGAGATCACCGGGCTCCTCTGTTGCCAATCCGAGTTTGGCGCGCAGGCCTTGCGTGGTCGCGGCCTCGAACAGGGCCGGGAATCGGTTGATGGCGGCAACCGCTTTTTCAAGCGCGGAATCAGCGTTTTCATCCAGCAGCGGCAGCAGCGCTTCCGCCAGCCGGGCAAGGTTCCAATGCGCGATCTTGGGCTGGTTGCCATAGGCATAGCGGCCCATGCGGTCGATGGCGCTGAAGACAGTGCCTGGATCATAGGTGTTCATGAAAGCACACGGACCGTAGTCGATGGTCTCGCCCGAGACTGTCATGTTGTCGGTGTTCATCACGCCGTGGATGAAGACCACATTCATCCATTGTGCGATGAGGCTGGCCTGTGCCGCGATCACGCGTTCGAGCAGGCCAAGGAAGGGGTTGGCCTCAGCCATGGCGTCGGGATAATGGCGGTTGATTGCATAGCGGGCGAGCGCTTCCAGGCCCTCGACGTCGCCCCTTGAGGCGAAAAACTGGAAGGTGCCGACGCGGATATGACTCGCGGCCACCCGGGTCAAGACGCCACCTGGCACAGCACCCTCGCGAAAAATCCATTCACCTGTGGCGACAGCAGCCAAGGATCGTGATGTCGGAATGCCAAGCGCATGCATTGCTTCGCTGACGAGATATTCGCGCAGCACAGGGCCAACAGCGGCGCGGCCATCCCCCCTGCGGGAGTAGGGCGTGGGGCCGGAGCCTTTGAGCTGGATATCGCGGCGATGGCCATTCCGGTCGATCACTTCGCCCAGCAGCAGCGCGCGCCCGTCGCCGAGTTGCGGCGAGAAATGGCCGAACTGATGCCCGGCATAGACCATGGCGATGGTGGCGGCACCTTCGGGGAAGGCGTTGCCCGCAAGCATGGCAAGGCCGGCATCGCTCTCCAGCCAATCCAAATCCAGGCCAAGTTCTGCGGCCAGTGCATGGTTGAGCGCCAGCAGACGCGGCTCTTTCACGGGGTCGGCAGCGCGGCGCGTGAAAAACCGTTCCGGCAGATTGGTGTAAGTTGTGTCGAAAATGAGCATGACATTCAGATGAGGGTGAGGAGGTGAAAAAGGCAAGCCTGTTGACGGCCATCCGTTTTTCCAGCATATGCCGCAACAGGACACGCCTCCCTAACGAGGCGCAATCATCTGTAAGGATGGAGATCGATTATGACGACTGCGACAGCTTCGGCTGCAATTCTTGCTCGACCGCGTGTGCCAAACTTCTCATCCGGCCCTTGTGCCAAACGCCCCGGATGGTCCCTCAAAAACCTTAGCGATGCACCCCTTGGGCGCTCTCACCGTGCCAAGATCGGCAAGTCCAAGCTCAAGCTTGCCATCGATCTGACGCGCGACGTGCTTCAGGTGCCAGCAGATTTTCTCATCGGCATCGTGCCTGCGTCTGACACCGGCGCTTACGAGATGGCGATGTGGACCATGCTCGGTGCGCGCCCGGTCACCATGACAGCGTGGGAGAGCTTCGGCGAAGGCTGGATCACGGATGCCGTGAAGCAACTGAAACTCGCCGATTGCGAGACGGTGATCGCGCCCTATGGCGAACTCCCAAACCTGAAGAAGCTCGACACCAAGCACCGCGACATCTGCTTTACCTGGAATGGCACCACCTCCGGCGTGCGCGTGCCGGATGTGGACTGGATCGTGGCGGACCGCGAGGGCTTGACCTTCTGTGACGCGACTTCCGCTGCCTTTGCGCAGGACTTGGATTGGGCCAAGCTCGATGTCACGACCTTCTCCTGGCAGAAGGCGCTGGGCGGAGAGGCGGCGCATGGCATGCTGATTCTCAGCCCGCGCGCTGTTGCCCGGCTTGAAACCTACAAGCCCGCCTGGCCGCTGCCGAAGATCTTCCGGCTGACGTCCGGTGGCAAGCTGATCAAGGGCATCTTCGAGGGCGAGACCATCAACACGCCGTCGATGCTTTGCGTCGAGGATTACATCGATGCGCTGACCTGGGCCAAGAAGGTCGGCGGCCTCAAGGGCCTGATCAAGCGGGCGGATGCCAACACACGCGTTATCGCAAACTTCGTGAAGGCCAACGACTGGATCGATTTCCTCGCGGTGAAGCCCAAGACGCGCTCCAATACCAGTGTGTGCCTCAAGTTCACTGATCCTGCTGTTACGAAGCTTTCAGCTGATGAGCAGGCGAACTTTGCCAAGGGCATCGTCGCCACTTTGGAAAAGGAAGGCGTCGGCCTCGATCTCGGCCATTACCGCGACGCGCCTCCGGGCCTGCGCATCTGGTGCGGTGCGACCGTGCAGACGCGCGATGTGAAAGCGCTGATGCCGTGGATTGCTCAGGCTTACGCGGCTGAAAAGACGAAGTTGAAATAGCGAGTGGGGAATAGCGAGTGGCGAGTAAGTTTTGCTCTTCATTCGCTATTCGCCACAACCCTACTCACTATTCGCCACTCCCCATTCGCTATTTTCCATTCGCCTCCCACAGGAGCCCCTTATGCCCAAGCCCCGCGTTCTCATTTCCGACGCTCTCTCCCCCGCCGCCGTGCAGATCTTCAAGGATCGCGGCATTGACGTGACCTTTGATCCTGCGCTCGGCAAGGACAAGGACAAGCTCGCTGCCATGATCGGTGATTATGACGGTCTTGCCATCCGCTCCGCCTCCAAGGCGACAGCCAAGCTGCTGGAATCCGCCACGAAGCTGAAGGTGATCGGCCGCGCCGGCATCGGCGTCGACAATGTTGATATTCCCGCCGCCACCGCCCGGGGCATCATCGTGATGAACACGCCTTTCGGCAATTCCATCACCACCGCGGAACATGCGATTTCGATGATGATGGCGCTCGCCCGCCAGATCCCTGAAGCCGATGCCTCCACGCAGGCTGGCAAGTGGGAGAAGAACAAGTTCATGGGTGTCGAGATCACCGGCAAGACGCTGGGCGTGATCGGTTGCGGCAACATCGGTTCCATCGCTGCGGACCGCGGCATCGGCCTCAAGATGCGTGTTATCGCCTACGACCCATTCCTGACGCCGGAGCGCGCCGTAAAGCTCGGCGTGGAAAAAGTGGAACTCGACGAGCTTCTGGCACGGGCTGATTTCATCACGCTGCATGTTCCGATGACGGAGAAGACAAAGAACATCCTGTCCCGCGAGGCGCTGGCGAAAACCAAAAAGGGCGTGCGCATCGTCAACTGCGCGCGTGGTGGCCTTGTCGATGAGGAGGCACTCGCCGATGCGCTGAAATCCGGCCATGTCGCCGGTGCGGCATTTGATGTGTTCGCGGAGGAGCCCGCTTCGTCCAACGTGCTGTTTGGCCTACCAAACGTGATCTGCACGCCGCATCTGGGCGCTTCCACCAACGAGGCGCAGGAGAATGTGGCTTTGCAGGTAGCCGAACAGATGGCGGATTATCTGCTGCGTGGTGCCATCACCAACGCGGTCAATTTCCCCTCGATCTCGGCGGAAGAAGCACCACGTGTGAAGCCATTTGTTGCACTCGCTGAAAAGCTGGGTTCGTTCCTGGGGCAGCTGACAGAATCAGCCGTCAAGGGCATCCGCGTTGTCTACGAAGGCAAGGTCTGCGAACTCAACACCAAGCCGATGACGGCAGCGGCCATCGCCGGCGTGCTTCGCCCGTTCCTGTCCGAGATCAACATGGTCAACGCCGCCGCCATTGCCAAGGACAAGGGTATCAAGGTGGAAGAAACCACCTGCGACGCCGCCGAGGATGGCGAAAGCCGCATCAAGATCTATGTCGAGGCTGAGGATATGACCCGCCATGCCGCAGGCACCGTGCTATCGGATGGTGTGCCGCGCATCACCGAGATCCGCGATATCAAGATCGATGCGGCCTTTGCACCGCACATGATCTATGTCCGTAACGCCGACAAACCGGGCTTCATCGGTGCGTTCGGCTCGCTGCTCGGGGAAGCGGGCGTCAACGTCGCGACCTTCAACCTGGGCCGTGACAAGCAGGGCGGTGATGCGATCTGCTATGTGGCCGTGGACGAGATGGTGGACGATGCACTGCTTGCACGGATCGAGGCGATCGCGCAGGTGAAGCGGGCGCGGCGGCTGGCGTTTTGAGGTAAAATTCTCTGCCGCGTCATTGTATGAGGGTGGGCATGGGTTTCTGCCAAAGGATTGTGGTGATCCGTGCTCATTGAGTCCGGATCACAGCATTACGGGGTTTTCCCACAGGGAAAGTAGCCGCACTTTTTACTTCTCTCATCCAAGGAGTGATGGCCGTTTCCAATCGAATGGCATTTAGCTTCGTGATTGTTGTTGGTTATGAGCACAGGATAAAAAATCCTGCATCAAGTGAACCGTTTTACCCTTAACCCGCCTCTTTACTGGTGTGGGGCACTTTTGCCCATGCAGGACAGGAGACGGACAATGCTTTTCAAGAAGAATCTACCGTTATGGGAGCGCGCCGCACGCATTGTTGCCGCTATTGGCAT
>JANNRX010000118.1:0-6142 GCA_031401875.1 Hyphomicrobiales bacterium
GTTGCAACATGATTGATAAAAGGTTGCCGGAGCCGTTTTCCTATTCTCCAGAGGGCTGCACAAAAGTGTTGAGCCAGAGAAGAAACAAGGCGAATCAGTGAATGATTGGCCGTTAGGTCGTGGCATTTGCGCAAGCAAACATGGTTTGTTGCGAAAGTCAGCTTGACTTCACCAGTGCGGGTGCGAGACATGAGCCAATTCTTGACCCAGCACATTTTACGGGATCGCGTCGGCCGTCATGTCCATGGTTTCCAATGATGACGAACGAATCACTCTTGAGCGCGAGCTCCAGCTTCTGATGCAGGACCACAGGGATCTGGATGCGGCGATTGTCGCGCTGGACAGTATGGATGCCAAGGATCAGCTTCAGTTGCAGCGGTTGAAAAAACGCAAGCTTGTTCTCAAGGATCGTATTGTGCAGATCTCGGGCAAGCTTCGTCCTGATATCATCGCCTGACGCACGCTTGAATCTGACGCACGTTTGAAAGAACCCTATGAAACATGAGAAAACGCGGGTTGCGATTATCATGGGAAGCCAGTCTGACTGGGTGACCATGAAACATACGGCGTCGACACTCGATGCGCTGGAAGTCAGCCACGATGCCCGCATTGTCTCCGCCCATCGCACCCCTGATCGCCTCGTGGCTTTTGCCAAGGGGGCCAAGGCCGAAGGCTTTCATGTGATTATTGCAGGTGCAGGCGGAGCGGCGCATCTGCCCGGCATGACCGCCGCCATGACAGAGCTTCCGGTCTTTGGGGTTCCGGTGGAATCTAAAGCCCTGTCAGGTGTCGACAGTCTGCATTCGATTGTGCAGATGCCCGCCGGCATTCCGGTCGGAACGCTCGCTATCGGCAAGGCAGGGGCCATCAATGCGGCGCTGCTTGCGGCGGCGGTGCTGGCGCTGAATGATGATGCTCTCGCAGCGCGCCTTGCGTCGTGGCGAAAATCCCAGACAGAATCGATTGCTGACCGTCCTGTTGATGCGGAAGCCTAGCCCGTGTCAGAGCGCAGTCTTTCACCCGGTGAAACCATTGGCATTCTGGGAGGCGGACAACTGGGCCGCATGATTGCGCTTGCTGCGGCGAGACTTGGTTTTCGCTGCCATATCTATGCGCCTGAAGCCCAAAGCCCTGCTTTTGATGTGGCGAGCGCGCATACTGTCGGGCGCTATGATGATGAGGCGGGTCTGCGGAAATTTGCCGCAAGCGTGCAGTGTGTGACCTATGAATTCGAGAATGTACCGGTCCGGACTGTCGAACTTCTGTCAGCCCGCGTTCCCGTCAGGCCCGGTGCGAAAGCACTGTCTGTCTGTCAGGATCGCATATTGGAAAAGCAGCTGTTGCGAGATCTGGGCGTTGCAACAGCGGAATTCGGCTCCATTGAAACTCACGATGAACTGACGGCCTGTCTGGCCAGGATTGGTACGCCGTCCATCCTCAAGACAAGACGGTTCGGTTATGACGGGAAGGGACAATTTGTTCTCAAAAGCCTCGATGATGCGGATGCAGCCTGGGCTTCCGTGGGAGGGGTGCCTTCCATTCTTGAGCGTTTTGTCGCGTTCTCACGAGAGGTTTCCGTGGTGGCCGCGCGGGGGCTGGATGGTTCTGTCAAGGCCTTCCCGGTGACGGAAAACGAACACAGCGGTCAAATCCTGCGGCGTTCGGTTGTTCCCGCTGCAATCCATCCCGTCACGGCCCGTTCCGCCATTGATATTGCGGGCCGGATCGGCGCGGCACTTGAATATGTCGGCGTGTTTGCGGTCGAATTCTTCATTGGCGAGAAAGAGGGTGCCGAGCACATCTATGTCAACGAAATTGCACCGCGTGTGCACAATTCCGGTCACTGGACTCTCGACGGGGCGGATACATCGCAGTTTGAGCAGCATGTACGTGCCATCGCAGGCCTGCCTCTGGGATCAACAGCGCAGAGAGCTCCGCACGTCGAGATGATCAATCTGATTGGTGCAGATGCTGAAACCTGGAAGTCCCTGATGGCGGAGCCGGGTGCCCAGCTTCATCTTTATGGCAAAGGACAGCACAAGCCCGGCCGCAAGATGGGCCATGTCACCCGCCTGATCGGGCGCTGAGCCTTTCAGCGAGAATTCTGAAGTCTTCGGCGGATAGCCGGGTTCGTTCGAATGCGTCCGGTGATGTTTTTTGGTGCCCAATGATCCTTTTCGACGCATTGCATCACAGCGAGGCTTCGGTTAGAGCCATGCCTACATTCAATCTCTATCAATGGGGCATATGATGGCACAGGGGCATGGCACAGAAGGCGGACATCCTGATATGGATTATGTCGCACATCAGAGTACCTATCAGGGTTTCATCCGCTTCTCGATCATCGGGGTAATCTGGTGCCTGACAATTGTTGTCGGACTTGCCATCGGTGCAACCGGGCATAGCTGGGGCTGGGGAAGCCTGATGGTGTTCCTGTCGACGGTGGCCGCTGCCGTTGGAATTTTTGTCAAATCCATTGATTCAAAAGCCGTTTCCGGCGTGTTTGTTCTTTCCCTTTTGATCTGGATTGCCACAGCGCTGCGCTGATCCCCTGCGTTTGATCTTCAGAAAAAAAGCGTTCTTGTTCCGAGGACGCTTTTTGTGCTTGGTTTTTGGATAGATTATGGTGTTCACTGCGCCGAGTGCCTCTTGACGAAGGATTGACGAAACAGCCATGCGAATAGCGATTGTCAATGAAGTTGGTCAGGGCGAGCCCCGCGTCGCAGCAAGCCTTGAGACGGTGAAGAAGTATATTGGCCTGGGCGCTACAATTGTCGTCCAGACAGGTTCGGGGGTTGCTTCCGGCGTCAGCGATGCAGAATTCGAAGCCGCCGGAGCTGCTGTTGCCAAAACGCTCAAGGACACACTGAAAGATGCCGATATCCTGCTCAAGGTGAAGCGTCCTGTCGATGCCGAGGTCAAGTTGCTGAAAAAAGGCGCACTTGCGATCTCTATTGTTGATCCGTTCGGCAATGAGGCGGCGCTACAGACCTATGCGGATGCTGGCATTTCAGCCTTTGCAATGGAGTTCATGCCGCGCATTACCCGTGCGCAATCTATGGATGTGCTCTCATCACAGGCAAATCTTGCGGGCTACCGTGCGGTGATCGACGGCGCTGCTCTCTATGGTCGCGCCATGCCGATGATGATGACCGCGGCTGGCACGGTTCCCGCCGCCCGGGTATTCATCATGGGCGTTGGTGTTGCTGGCCTTCAGGCGATTGCAACGGCAAGACGCATGGGTGCTGTAGTGACGGCTACGGATGTGCGTCCTGCCACCAAGGAGCAGGTGGAGAGCCTGGGCGCGAAGTTCCTCGCGGTCGAGGACGACGAGTTCAGGCAGGCCCAGACTTCGGGCGGTTATGCCAAGGAAATGTCCAAGGAGTACCAGGCCAAGCAGGCGGAACTGGTGGCGGGCCACATCGCCAAGCAGGATATCATCGTCACCACGGCGCTGATCCCCGGCCGTCCCGCGCCCAAGCTGGTCTCGAAAGCCATGGTCGCCTCGATGAAGGCGGGCTCGGTGATTGTCGATCTCGCAGTGGAGCGCGGCGGCAATGTCGAGGGCGCTAAATTTGGTGAAGTTGTTGACACGGCCAACGGAGTCAAGATTGCCGGATTTGCCAATATGCCGGGCCGCATGGCGGCCACTGCCTCCGCGCTTTATGCCAAGAACCTCTTTGCTTTCGTAGAGACAATGATCGACAAAGCCGGGAAGACGCTGGCCGTTAACTGGGATGACGAACTGGTGAAAGCCACATTGCTCACCCGCGATGGCGCTGTGGTTCACCCACAATTTCAGCCCAAGGGCTGACAGGAAAAGCGGACAGGATCGACAACCATGGCAACACCGGCGGAACTCTTGAAACAGGCGCAGGATGCGCAAATCGCGGCGGAAGCCGCTGCCGCCAAGGCCAATGCGGCGCTTCAGGCCATGCAGAATCTGGCGGATGGTGCGGGCGCTGCCGCTGCTGCCGCAACAGGTGGCGTGGTCGATCCAACGGTGTTCCGCTTCGCCATCTTCGTTCTGGCCATCTTCGTCGGGTATTACGTGGTCTGGTCGGTGACACCGGCGCTGCACACCCCGCTGATGTCGGTGACCAATGCCATTTCGTCCGTTATCGCTGTGGGTGCCCTTCTTGCCGTCGGTGTCCCACTGACGCTCGAGGGTACCGGGTATGCCCGCGTCTTCGGTTTCATTGCGCTGATCCTGGCCTCGGTGAATATTTTTGGTGGCTTCCTTGTGACCAATCGTATGCTTGCCATGTACAAGAAGAAGAGTTGAGGCCTGGGCCTGTCGTCAGTGAGGAACAGATGGTGGACGCGAGGAAAAATGGTTCAGTGTGAAGCGGTTCTGGCGAAGCAAACCGTCCGGTTTGCGAGACGGAAGCGCGAAACAATGGGCCATTTTAACCGCGCCGCCCTCAAAGAAAGAGTTTTCAGCATGGTGAGATGGAAACGGACCACCTGGAAGGACAAAAGCCTTCCCGATAGCGCTGCTATCGGCGCGACTTTTGTCCTTCCATTCGGCCCATTTCGATCTCATCCACCATTTGTTCCTCACTGACGACAGGCCCTAAGCCATGCAAAACCTCGCCTCCCTGCTTTACCTCGTCTCCGGTGTCCTGTTCATTCTGGCGCTGCGGGGACTTTCACACCCCACCACATCCCGACAGGGCAATCTTTACGGCATGATCGGCATGGCCATCGCCATGGTCACCACGATCATCATCGGACCGCCTTCCGGCTTTTCAGGCTGGGGTCTGCTGATCCTTGCCCTCGCCATCGGTGGAGGCATCGGCGCGTTCATGGCGAACCGGGTGCAGATGACGCAGATGCCTGAGCTGGTAGCTTTCTTCCACGCTCTGGTCGGTCTTTCGGCGGTGTTCGTGGCAGCGGCTGCACTTTACGCTCCGCAAGCCTTCGGCATTGGTGCCATCGGCAAGATCAAGGGCGCATCGCTGATTGAAATGGGTCTGGGCGCTGCGATTGGTGCAATCACCTTCACGGGCTCCGTCATTGCCTTCCTGAAACTGAACGGCAAAATGAGCGGCAAGCCCATTCTGTTGCCCCAGCGGCATTTGCTGAACATTGCGCTTGGAGCCGCCCTTGTCGTGCTGCTGATCCTGTTCATGACGACGGAAAGCCGCGTCGTGTTCTGGCTGATCGTGCTGGTCTCCTTCGTGCTCGGTGTGACATTGATTGTCCCCATCGGCGGTGCGGATATGCCGGTCGTTGTCTCGATGCTCAACAGTTATTCCGGCTGGGCGGCGGCAGGTATCGGCTTCACTCTCGGCAATCTCGCGCTGATCATCACCGGTGCGCTGGTGGGTTCATCGGGTGCGATCCTGTCCTACATCATGTGCAAGGGCATGAACCGCTCGTTTATCTCGGTCATCTTGGGTGGGTTCGGCGGCGAGACGGCAGGACCGGCAGGCGAAAAGGAAACACGGCCGGTCAAGCAGGGTTCGGCTGATGATGCAGCCTATGTCATGAAGAATGCCCAGAAAGTCATCATCGTGCCGGGATACGGCATGGCGGTGGCCCAGGCACAGCATGCGCTGCGTGAGATGTGTGACACGCTGAAGAAGGAAGGCGTCGAGATCAAATACGCCATTCACCCCGTGGCGGGTCGTATGCCTGGGCACATGAATGTGTTGCTCGCTGAGAGCAATGTAAGTTATGACAAACTGGTGGAAATGGATGATATCAATCCTGAATTCAAAACTACGGATGTAGTGTTGATTGTGGGCGCCAATGACGTCGTGAATCCCGCCGCAAAAAACGATCCGGCCTCGCCGATTTACGGTATGCCGATACTCGATGTCGAAGATGCTGCCCACACCATCGTGCTAAAGCGCAGCATGAAGGCCGGTTATGCAGGTATTGAAAACGAACTGTTTTACAGTCCCAAAAACAGTATGCTGTTTGGGGATGCTAAAAAAACATTGACGGAGCTGGTAACTGAGTTGAAAAGTTTGTAATTTCACAAAGTGTGATATGCAAAAGGTTCCCAAAAGGTTAAAAATCTTTCTTCTTGTTTTTATTATTCTGTTTATACCTCTTTACATCTATCGCAACAGAATCAACAGCTTGTTATATCCTCCTGTCAAAGGTACGCCGGTGGATAGCATGAATGGTG
>JANNRX010000119.1:0-4310 GCA_031401875.1 Hyphomicrobiales bacterium
TGAAATGGCCAAGCGCTACGTCAAGGGCGAACTGGACCCCACATTCGCAGGCAAAAAGGCGGCTTGAGCACCTACTTATTCCACTGCCAGGATTAACCTAATCCGTCATGCAGATGCTGCGTGGCGGATTTTCATTTGACGTGTCGTTAAAACTTCATTTAGTTTATACATAAACTTATTTGGTAAAAATAATCTTTTAACAGGGGAAGAAACGATGATGCGCAAGAAGGTGGACTTCAATTCACTGGTGTTTTTCGGTGACAGCCTCACTGACAATGGCAACCTGTTCGCATTGACCGGTCTGCCGTTGTCCCCGCCTTACGCGCAGCGCTTTTCGGATGGTCAGACCTACGCCGAGTATCTGCCGGGGCGCATCGGTGTCACGGTCCAGAACTTCGCTTTCGGTGGTGCGGAAGCCTCGACCGAAGCAACCGATAGCCCGATACAGCAATTCATCAACCTCGGCTCCCAGGTTGATCAATATCTTGCAAGGCTTGGTGGCCAGCCCGCGCCCGATGGCGCTGCGGCAGGCCTCTTCATCGGCAATAACGATTATCTTCGCTTCGTGCCAAACGCCGTCGAACCGATCGAGTTGCAGGTCGGACGGGTCGTTGGAAACGTGATCGGCACGATCAATGCTCAGGTGCAGCGTCTGCTGGGAGTGGGAGTCGACAAGATCCTGCTGTTCACGCTGCCGAGTGTTGCGGTCACGCCACTGGGCAATGCCTTGTCGCCTGCACAGCTTGCTGGCGCAGAAGCCATCAACGCTGCCAATAATGGCGCATTGGTCAATCTGGCAGCTGGTTATGCCGCCGCAGGCATCGACGTAACGCTTGTCGACACCGCTCGCTTCGCCCGTGAGATTGACGCCGATGCCGAAACCTTTGGTTTTCTCGTCACGGATATTCCCGTTGTCACAAATGGTGGAACGGTGCGCACCGGCATCGACAATGTCTTCGCGCCGGATGAAATCGCCTTCTTCGATGAGATTCATCCCACCACTGCTGCGCATGGCGCGACAGCCGCCTTCGTGGCCGCAACGCTGGAAGCCGACAGGGTTCAGCTTCTCAATGCGGGAAATGATGTCGTCCACACACTATTCGGCAATGATTTCGTGTTGACTGGGCTTGGCAACGACCGCATCTCCGTCGGCTTCGGCGAGGATACGGTCCTGGCCGGCGCTGGCAACGATACGATCGATGGCGGTTTCGGCCGCGATGTTCTATCAGGTGGCGGCGGCAATGACCGGGTCCATGGCGGCTTCGGCGATGATCTTCTCGCTGGCAACGTTGGCGATGATTATCTGGACGCAGGCTTCGGTAACGACGTGCTGGTTGCAGGCCGCGGTTCGGACAGTCTGGAAGGCGGCTTTGGCAATGACATATTCTTCATCAAGAACGAGGCGGGCATGACTGACCGGGATGTGGTCGATGGCGGCTTTGGCTTTGATACCGTGCGCATCGAAATCACGGCAGATGTCTGGGCTTCAACGCAATACCAGAACGAGCTTTCGGCCTTCGTCTCGCGCATGTCTCATGGTGAATTCCGTGATGGCCAGATCGCCAGTCTTGGCTTGAGACTCGAAGACGTGGAACGTCTCGAGATTTATGTCGGTGATACACTTGTGGACAGTTTCGGTCGGCAGGGCCCACCCGTTAGTACTGCGCAGAACCGGCTGATCGCGGATGCCGACCTCTGGGGTTTCATCTGATCCCGAGGTCATCAGTCTACATCCCGTTAAATTGAATGCGGAAGACAGCTTCATGGCAGCGTTTGCCATGGAACTGTCATGAACTGTTGCTTCCTTGCTCCAATGGTTCGGGCCGCTGCCTGGGCTTTGATCGGGGAGACAGGCACATGATGTGGAAAACAATCGTTCTGGCAGCTGTCGCAGCTGCCGCTATTGCGGCTCCAGCCGCCGCCCAGCAGTTCAAGACACTCGACGGCAAGCCGCCGCTTGTCATCGGCCATCGTGGTGCATCGGGCTATCTGCCGGAGCACACGCTGGAAGCCTACAAGCTTGCCATCGAGCAAGGCGCGGATTTTGTTGAGCCAGATCTGGTCATGACCAAGGACGGCCATTTGATCGCCCGCCATGAGCCAATGCTGTCGGGCACAACCGACGTGGCGGACCGTCCGGAATTCGCCAGCCGCAAGCGCAAGTTGCTTGTGGATGGTGTCGAGACCGATGACTGGTTTGCCGGCGATTTCACCATCGATGAAATTCGCATCCTGCGCGCCAGGCAGGCGATGAAAGAGCGTGATCAAACCAACAACGGCAAGTTCTATATCCCGACATTTCCCGAGATTATCGCGCTCGCCAAATCGGAATCCATCAGGCTTGGCCGTACCATCGGTGTTTACCCTGAAACCAAGCATCCGACTTTCCACAATGCCATCGGCCTGCCACTGGAGCCAAGTCTGGTCGGCGCTCTGAACGCGGCAGGCTGGACCACGAAGGAAGCGCCTGTTTTCATCCAGAGCTTTGAGGTATCCAATCTCAAATTCTTGCGCCGACTGACCAATGTCCGGCTTGTTCAGCTTGTGGATGCTGATGATGTGGATGCCAATGGCGGCATGGTGCTGAAGGCGCCCTATGACAAGCCGTATGATTTCGTCATCACCGGCGACAAGCGCAGCTTTGCGGACCTGTTGACGAAAGACGGTCTCAAGCAGATCAAGACTTATGCCGACGGTGTGGGTCCATGGAAGCCCTATATCATGTCGGCCAAGCAGACGCTTGCTGCTGACGGCAAGCCTGTTGATCTCAACAAGGACGGCAAGATCGACGAGCAGGACCGCGTTCTTATGCCACCAAGCAGCGTTGTTGCCGATGCCCATGCAGCAGGTCTTTTTGTCCATACCTGGACATTCCGCAGTGAGCCGCGTCGTCTTGCCTCCGATTTCAAGGGGGATGCGACGGCTGAATACAAAGCCTTCTACCAGCTCGGCGTAGACGGTCTTTTCAGTGACTTCCCAGATGTCGCGGTCAAGGCCCGTTCGGGAACGCAATGATCAACGCGTTGATGACCAGCGGAGCACTGCTTCGCTGGTTGTCACGGCGCGGCATTCAGGCCTTGTTTGACCAGCGGATGACGGCAAGCACAATCCGTTGGATATGCGGCGCGGCAAAGATCACGATCGGAAGCATCATTGCCCATGCGGTCAGCCAGGCCAGAAACCAGTTGGC
Organism: Hyphomicrobiales bacterium; assembly: GCA_031401875.1. Lineage (GTDB taxonomy): Bacteria > Pseudomonadota > Alphaproteobacteria > Rhizobiales > Beijerinckiaceae > JADCCX01. The sequence goes on from JANNRX010000119.1 coordinate 3,191, forward strand.
CATAAAGTCTGGGCCAAAGCCGCTCAATTGGTAAATCCCGACTCCTGATGCAACAAGGGATGTCAGACCTGCCTGGATAATGCCAAAAACAACGGGCGCGCGCTCTTCAGGAATTCGGATCATACGATACCCTGGACTGGCTCGCGCTTGCTTCGGATGCGGTTCTCGGCAAGGAGTATTTTTCCTTCCGATTCTTGCAGAAAATGTGCCATGTCCGACGCACCACAGCTAGTCCTTCTTACCCCTTCCATTGGAGATTCTGACGCTTTCAGACCCCTTCTGGAAGCCGCCATGACGTCAGCCGCGATTGCATCGGTTCATCTGCGTTTTTCAACGGCCGATGAGGCTGCTATCAAGCGCGCCCTTCAACAGCTTGCTCCCTTGATTCAGGAGAAAGATGCGGCACTGTTGATTGATCCACCCGGTGATTGGCGCAATGTCGCCCGCTGGGGGGCGGATGGCGTGCATCTGCCAAGACCGGAGCAGGCAAGAGACGCCGTTGAAGCGCTCAAGCCTGACAGAACTGTCGGTGTTGGCGGTTTGCGCTCCAAGGATGCGGCCATGCTCGTGGGTGAAGCGGGATGCGATTATGTGATGTTTGGCGAACCCCGCGCCGATGCAACATTGCCTCCGATGGAACAGGTGATCGAACGCTGCCAATGGTGGGCAAATGTCTTCAGCACCCCCTGTATTGGCTATGCCCCTTCGCTGGAGGCAATTGCACCGCTCGCCAGAACCGGCATCGAATTCATCGCTTTGGGAGAATGGCTTTTCAGCGGTTCTGCCGCTGAGGTTTCAGCCCGTCTTTCCGCGGCGAAAGGTTTGGTGCAGGCGTGAGGCGTGTCGTGTTTCGTCTGCGCCTAACGGGTTTTGCTACGGCTGAAGGCTGAGCAGTGGTCGCGACGGGGATCTCGTTTTCCAGAGCAGCATGATAGGACATGGCGTAGCCTGCAATGATGCGTGCTCTGTCAACGCCGTTAATGATCCGGCGGGCATTGATCCAGTCGGTATCTGTCGCATTGAAGAAATCCGCCAATGCCTTGCCGGTGAACCAGCCATCGTGCATGCCGCGCACAAGGATTTCTGTGGCAACAGGCAATTCCATGGCGCGTTCGGGTTT
>JANNRX010000120.1:0-12428 GCA_031401875.1 Hyphomicrobiales bacterium
TGATCTGGCAGCGGAAAACTTAACCCTAACTCTTGCTGCAACAGGCACATTTCGCTCAGTAAGAAGGCCGGATGCAGGCCTGTTTTTTGATAGAAACGGACTTTTGCTGCTGAGTGACGCCGAATTCAGATCAACACTTTCCGGCATCGTCGGTCAGCAACCATTCTTGTCTGTCTTTGCAGCCGACCCCGGTCTTGGCGGCGTTCTGGAAACGGTCCAGCTCGGGATGATGGGTTTATCCGGCGGGCATACCGAATTGCGCATGCTGACTGGCGCGTTTGATGCCATCAGCACCACGATTGAGGCGGCGTTGAAAGGGCCAGTCAAACCGCTGTCATGGCGCATGCTGCTTTCAGAACAAGCGCCGTCGCGGCTGGACCTCAGACGACTGATCCTCATCCAGCCTCGCCTCGATTTTACCGCGCTGCAACCCGGCGCGGCTGCCATCGACCTTGTCCGCAAGACAGGGCGCGATCTTGGTTTGACGCCTGACAACGATATCTCGCTGCGCCTGACCGGCCCCGTGCCGCTTGCTGATGAGGAATTCGCAACCGTTGCCGAAGGCGCGGCTATCAATACGGCAGGCACACTCCTCGTGGTTATCCTGTTGCTTTTTGCCGCCCTCCGATCCTGGAAGCTGGTGAGTGCTGTGATCATCACGCTTCTGGCCGGACTTGTGATCACGGCCGGATTCGGCCTCGTCATGGTGCGCGAGTATAATCTCATCTCCGTGGCTTTTGCGGTTCTCTTTGTCGGATTGGGGGTGGATTTCTCGATCCAGCTGGCCGTGCGCTACCGGGATATGCGGCTCGCAAGGCCCGCGCTTTTTCCCGCGATTCGTGAGGCTACGCTTGGAATGGCCCGCCCGCTGTTACTGGCTTCCACGTCCACAGCCATCGGCTTCCTGGCGTTCCTGCCCACCTCGTTCAAAGGCGTCTCTGAACTGGGTCTGATCGCCGGAAGCGGAATGATGATTGCCTTTGCAGCGAGCATGATCCTGCTCCCGGCCTTGCTCGCGATCCTTTCACCGCCTGTGGAAACACAGCCGATCCGCTATGTCTGGCTCTCCGGGGCGGATCATTTCATAGAGCGGCACAGGCGGGTTATCCTTGCCGTGACAGGCATTGTTTTTCTCGCAGGCCTTCCCCTGCTTGGCGCCTTGCGCTTTGATTCAGACCCGATGAATTTGCGCGACGCAAGGGTCGAGTCTGTCGCAACCTTTCTTGATCTGGGACGCGACAGCGACACATCGCCGATGACGCTGGATGTGATCACACCCTCTGTCGAGGCGGCCAAAGCACTTGCCCTGCGCATCAGCGCCTTGCCTGAGGTTGCCCGTGTTGCCAGCATCGCCACTTTTGTTCCTGATGCACAGGAAGCGCGGCTCGAAGCCATCAAGGACGCCGCAATCCTGATCGATACCGTGCTGGATCCGATCAACCGGAAAGCGGCGCGTGGTCAATCCGCGATGCTTGCCGAAATCGCCCAGACCCGCAAGGCGCTGGCGATGGGACTATCAGCCACGGATGCGAGTGCTGATCCTTCCGGTGCGGCTTCGCTCCGGCGGCTGGATCAGGCGCTGGCTTCGCTTGCCGCCGCCAGCCCGGATCTCTACAGGCGAGGCGAGATCGCGCTTACCGCCGGTATCGAGCCGATGCTGGCGCGTTTGCGCAGCATTTTCGAAGCAGCACCCATAACACTATCAGATGTGCCAACCGAGATTCGGAACGATTGGGTAAGCAAGGATGGCCGCGCCCGTCTTGAAATCCTGCCGAGGGAAGACATGACAGATCCCGATGCCATGCGCCGTTTCGTCCGGGCAGTGAGCGCACTTGCCCCAGGAAGCACGGGTGCGCCGGTGACGATTATCGAATCGGGCAAGACTGTCGTGGAATCCTTCATCATCGCGGCTGTGCTGGCGCTGACCATGATTACCCTGTTGCTCTACGGCGTGTTGCGCCGTGTGCAGGATGTCGTGGTGACGCTGGTGCCTCTGGTGATTGCTGTCCTGATGTCGCTTCAGGCGGCTGTCCTGCTGGGTATTCCCCTCAATTTCGCCAATATCATTGCACTCCCGCTGATGTGCGGCGTCAGCGTGGCCTTTCATATCTATTATGTCATTGCATGGCGGCAGGGGAGTACCGAGGTTCTGGCTTCAAGCCTCACGCGGGCGGTCTTCTTCAGTGCGCTAACGACGGCGACAGCCTTCGGGAGTCTGTGGCTTTCAAGCCATCCCGGGACAGCAAGCATGGGGAAACTGCTGACGCTCTCGCTTTTCTTCACGATGCTGGCGGCCTTCGTCTTCGTGCCCGCTTTTCTCGGGACACCACCCGCACATCAGGACGCGCAAAAGTCCGAATAGCCGCCTGTCCGGATATCGGACTTCCGGATGAATTCGAGAATCTCCGGTGCGATCAAGGCTGCAAACTCATCACGGTAGCGATAACCGGCGGCGGCACCTTCAAAATGGTCATCCATCGCGGGATGGGTGTAAAGCTCGGTAATCCCTGCGGGAAGTCTCTGGATTGCCCTGTGCACACGCGTGCGATTCATGCCGCCGGACCAGGCCAGACCGATCACGCGATCAGGCATGTGAAAACCCTGCGCTCTGGCACGCATGCGCAAGAAGCCGCTCCCAAGCGCAAACAGGCGATGTCCGATACCTGCCGCCCCGGGCTCGATGGCGTTGATGAATGCCGCCTGCTCGTAAGGAACGCGCAGGGGCGGCGAGCCAAAGGCACGCGCGATCTCGAACACAGAACTGGCAATGGTCGGATGCATGTGGAAATGCTTGTGCGCATTCAGATGATCGAGCCTGAGCCCGGTTGCCGCAAAAGCCTCGAATTGCGCCCGGATCTCTGCGCGCAACTGATGCCGGGCAGCAGGATCAAAAAACATGCGTGCCCCCGCCAGCGCCATGTTGCTCTTGAACAGGCCCGATGCATCGACCAGTGCCGGGACCATTTCCGGCGGCAAGACAGGGCGGGCTTCCACCAGCGCGAGATGCAGCCCGATATGGAGCCCGGGCATGCGCTTTGCACGCAAGATCGCATCGGCGAAGGCAGGGCCCGTGACCATCAAGCTTGCTGCGGTCAGGATGCCCTCGCGATGCGCCGTCTCGACCGCATCGTTGACGGCATGGGATAGGCCGAAATCATCCGCCGTCACGATCAGCTTGCGGGTTCCGGAAGAGAAGGACAACGGCCTCATGGCGCGCGATACCGAGTCTTTGAAGCACGGGTTGTTTCCTGCAATGCGCCATGCTGTCCAACGTCAAGACTCGCGCCACGCCATTCAACCTGACGACTGGAATAACTCCAGATGAACACCGCAAAGGAGAGCAGATCGCGCAAGACAAGCAGGGTCGCCGAGGCTGGAGAAAGACTGAAAATGCCCCGTAGCCGCCGTATCGCCAGAATTCGGGACAGGGTCACAGCCAAGGTGATGGCAATACCATGCATGGCAAATCCACTCAGCAGCATGCCGATAAAGCCGAGCGGGACCGGGTTTGTCAGGAACGATCCTGCATATCCCGCCGGATTGACCGCCCGGATGGTTCGCGCCCAGCGAAGGTCATGGGACCACAGCGTCCGGAAATCACTCTCGCTACAGACATGATCGACGAGCATGGGCGGGAAGGTCACAGCCAGTCCAAGCGCGCGCACGGCAGTGCCGAGAGCGTAATCATCCGCAAGCTGATCCGCCAGCGCTTCAAATCCGTCAATACGAACCAGCGTGTCGCGGCGCAGTGCTATGGTCGAGCCGAAGCAGGGCGTTGCCAGACGATGGGCAATGGCGAAGGCCGAATTCGGCAGGAAATGAGCGTCGATTCCCAGCATGGAAAGTTTCGACCAGAAGTGCCCCGTGGATTTGCCACGATAAAGGCAAGAAACAGCCCCTGTTCCCGGCCTCGCCAAAGCACGTACAATCACACTCAGATACGTTGGCGCGACCCTGATATCGCTATCCGCAAGCACCACGATATCGCCGCGCGTCGACTGATGCATATTGATCAGATTGGAGACCTTGGGATTGCGACCGTGCTGAGCCGCATTGATTTCACAATGAATATCACGGTCCGGATAAGCCAGCCGCAGAGCTTCGACAGTTGCAACCGCCGGATCATCCGCAGAGGCCACACCGAAAACAATCTGAACCGTGCCGTTATACTCCTGCAGAAGGAAAGATTCGAGGTTACCAAACAGCCCCGGCTCATCGCCATGCAGGGGCTTCAGGATCGTTATCGATGGCTGTGATGCAGCATCCGCGAAAGGCCCTTCTTGCCAATGCTCTTCTTGCATCAGCCGGGCAGACGCTTCTACGCTGAACCAGCCGTAGACGGCGCCGCATAGCGCCAATAGCAGGATTAATCCTGATGAAAAATCAACCAGGTGGGTCACGGTTTACAATCGCGATATGTGTGTTGCGGATTTGCACTATCTCTCCTGATGGATTGTCTTTAACCTTTGTGCAACCTGATCGGACTGCAATTGTTTTGTTGCGTGCGGCAGAGTCGTTTTTAATGGTTCTGTTTTCCGAAATGGGTTTTTCATGACGTATACAATCGGTGCGTTCAGGCTTGTTGTTGCAGTCTTGCTGGGTGTTGGCATATCAGCCTGTGCGACACAGAATCTGCCTTCGGCTCAGGTTTCTGATCCACATGAATCGCTCAACCGTGCCGTCTTCACAGCCAATTCGGCCTTCAATCAGGTCGTCACTTTCCCGCTTGCGCGCAGCATCGAGATCATCGTACCGCAGCCCTCGCGGCAAGGCGTTTCCAACGGCACCGCGAATCTGAACGAGCCGACTGTTTTCGTCAATAACCTGCTCCAGGGGCGCTTTTCCGCCTCCGTAACTACGTTTGGCCGCTTCCTGGCCAATTCAACGCTGGGTGCGGCAGGTGTTTTCGATATAGCCACTCTTGCTGGCCTGCCGAGGCAGACAGGCGATTTTGGCCAGACCCTTTTCGTCTGGGGGGTCGCCGATAGCCCCTATATCGTCATGCCCTTTTTGGGGCCTTCAACAATCCGTGATGCGATTGGCTTTGGGGTTGATTCGATAGCCAGCCCGGGCGGGTATGCAATCTATCGCGTCGGTGGGAATATCGCGACATCGGCAATCTTCGGCCTGGACGGTTTGCGCCGCGCCAGTGAATTGCAGGTGGTCGATGACACTGCAATCGATCCTTATGTCCGACTCAGGAGTGTCTACTATCAAAATCGCAGACGCGAATTGCTGGATGGGATTGGCCGGAAGGACGACTTTTTTGATCCGGCGAGCAGTCCCGCAGCGCCAGGCCCGTCACCTGTGCCTGCGCCAAAAACATCAGGCCCCATTGCGCGCTGAAATCCGGTACTTGTCCTCCTCTTCAATCAGCCCGCCAGGAGCCGATTCGTGCGCTCATTCAGACTATTGAGAAGCGCTGTGCCACCACCACTTGCCAGAATGGAACCAAATTCGGCACGCCGGGCTGCAAGTTCACTCACAGAGCTGTTGAGATAGATATCGATCGCACGCCCCGCGGTGACGATGTAATCGACTGAGGTCGCGCTGCCACCACCATCAATGATCTTGCTGCGAACCAGCGTGCCGATACGGCGACTTTCTGTCGCTTGCGAGACTTCAAAGCGCTCACCGGAATAATTGCGTATCTGCTTGGCGTAGGTTGCGACAAGAAACCGGGCGAAAGCCTGCTGGATCGCGCCCTGTTGTCCGGCAGCAATAGAAGACCATTGTTGGCCAATGGCCAGACGCGTCATGGCGGCAGTATCGAAGGTGGCATTCACCGGCCCTGCAAGCAAGCGTGCTTTCTCCGCTACGCTGGAAGAACCCGCCCGCTTCATTGCATTCGTCAGCGACCCATAAAACCGTTCGATGAGCCCCACAGCGGGCTCGGCCGCAGCGGCATAAGACACAGCGGAGAAAGCTGCCGTAGCGATAGTTCCTGCCCTGAGAAACATCCGTCTGTTCATTGGGTCCAACTTCTGCTCTGAATTCAAGAATGAGATAGTCTTCGTCATAGGTGAAGGCGGCTTATGTGTGTCTGATAGCATGCGACAAGCCACTGTTCCATCACATCACTGCAAATGCGTATCCTTCTGAGGGATTGGAAGAAGCGTTTCATCAGGTTTTCCTGACTGAACAACTGCACCTGTCTCCATCTGATGCCACAGCAGTAAACCAGGCAAGCCGATAGCCAGATCAGCAACCCGTTTGATCAGAGACATGGCCAGCGCCGGCTCGGGCGGAATTCCGAAAATACCGCTCAGGATAACGAGACCAGCTTCCTGAACACCAATGGCACCTGGTATGGCAAAAGCCGCTCCCCGGATCGCATGGCCCAGGGCCTCGATCATCAAGGCTTCGGCAATGCCGATCGGATACCCCATGAACTGGAAGGCAAACCACACTTCGAGCGAACCCAGAATCCAGGCGAGAAGATGCACGACACCGCTGGCCGTCAATGCCCCGCGCCGCGCCTGAACCACGGCCAGCGCCGCATAGAAGGCATCGGTGGCACCAAGCGCACGGTCCCCGGCCAGCCTCTTGAGCACACTCAGAAGAATGGCGCCAAAGTCTCGGCGCTGGATGAGAAAGAGAGCAAGCAATGCAGGGGCCACAACCATCATTCCGCCCATGACATTCGTGGCAATCAGGTCGCCACCTCCATGACGGATGAGCAATGCCAAAGCCACAAGCGTAAAAACAAACTGCGTCACAATCTGCAAGAAGACATCGGTGACGACACTGGCCGCAGCCATGGCGGGAGCATGGCTCCGCAAGGAGACAAGCCGTGCGCCAACAACATCACCACCGACCTGTGCAACAGGCAGAAGCGCATTGATCGCATCGCGCACGATGCGAATTTTCACACAGATGTGAAGTGCGGGCCTTGTCTCCTTCGGGAACAGCCAATGCCAGGCGACAGCAAGCAAAAAAGTCACCACAATGCGGGCAAGAAAGACAAGTGCGATTCCCCATCCCGCCTTGCTGAAGGCCTCTGTCACTTCCGGGAGACTGATTTCTGCATAGATCAGACCGAAAACGGCCAGGCCCAGAACAAGAGCGAGAATAAGAATCCGTCTCATGGATATGGAGGGCCTCCGGCAAACAGGTGAGAAAATCGACCGGTTGATGGACCGGTGGCCTTGGTCTATCAGGGCGACTGATGCGGACAGGATGCCTGAGAAAGCTCAAACACTTTTTATTCTTAGAGTGAGGCTTCCTGAACGGCAATATTGGATCACGAATGATGCAGAACAATGAAGCAACCGTGCGAAGCGGTACAGATGGATCGGTTTCGGACGGCGTGGCGATCAACGGGAACGGGACGATGATGCAGGGCCGGACCATGGGCAAAACCAGCACATCGAGCCCGGTCATGGCCTATAACGAATGGGATCCTCTGGAAGAGGTCATTGTCGGGCGCCTCGAAGGCTCGACCGTCCCATCGGTACACGTGACCGTCACCTACAATCTGCCACCCCTGATTTCGCGGCTTTACCGTATTGCTGCCGGGCACAAATATCCGCGCTGGCTTGAGCGCATGGCCCAGAAGGAACTCGATGGCTTCATCGCCATCCTTGTCGGGGAAGGCATTACGGTGCGCCGTCCTTCGCTCATCAACCATCGCGCGAAGTTCAAGGCCCACGGCTGGTCCTCGCGCGGTTTTTGCGTTGCCTGTCCGCGTGACGGCTACATGGTTGTCGGTGACGAGATCATCGAAACACCAATGGCCTGGCGCTCGCGATACTTCGAGGGGAACGCCTATCGTTCCTTGTTCAAGGAATATTTCGATGCGGGGGCCCGCTGGACCTCGGCTCCCCGTCCTGAACTGAAGGATGCGCTTTTCGATTACAATTTTCGCCTGCCCGAAAAGGGCGAACCCTTGCGCTATGTCGTCAATGAATTCGAACCGGTCTTCGATGCGGCTGATTTCGTACGCTGTGGACGTGACCTCTTCGTCATCCGTTCCAATGTCACCAATATGGCCGGTATCAACTGGCTGCGGCGGCATCTTGGCGATCAATACACCATCCATGAATTGCCCAATATCTGTCGGCAGCCGATGCATATCGATTCAAGTTTCATGCCACTTGCACCGGGCAAGGTGCTGATCAATCCGGATTATATCGATATCGAACGCCTGCCGCCGATCCTGAAAAAATGGGATGTGCTGGTCGCGCCGCGGCCTGATCCGGTTGATAATTTCATCAGCAAATTCTCGATGTGCAGTCCCTGGACCAGCATCAATGTCCTCTCCCTGGACGAGAAGAAGGTGGTGGTGGAAAGCAAGCAGCCGACGCTGATCAAAGCCCTCAAGGATTGGGGCTTCGACCCGATCCCGTGTGATTTCATGAGCTATGGCCCGTTCGGTGGCGCTTTCCATTGCGCAACCCTGGATGTGCGTCGGCGCGGCACTTTGCAATCCTACTTCTGAGACGGCAAAAGTCGAAACCTCGTCCGGATATAGAAACACAACCCGTGACATACGCATGTGTCATGCCTAGCTCAGGCGCTTGTCGTTCGTGTGCCTGCGCTTGCCAGACCCTGTTGAGTAATGGCATTCTCTGATCCGCCATTAGTGCGGGACGCTTGCGCAACAAGCCCTCGCAATCGGTGCGAATAACGGGGCTTTCCATGCTACTGCCAGATGATATCTCACGGGGCTATATGCCCTACCCTGCTGTCAAGGTTCCATCCGCAAGGTCCGGTCCGCTGAAAGGATTGAGCTTTGCCGTCAAGGATCTTTTTGATGTGGCGGGATATCCAAGCAGTGCAGGTAACCCGCATATGCTTGCCCTTTCAGGCATCAGGAAGAAACACGCCATCGTGGTGCAGAAGCTGCTTGACGCAGGCGCGACATTCACCGGCAAGACCATTACCGACGAACTCGCCTTCTCGATGAATGGCAAGAACGCGCATTTTGGAACACCGCTGAACGGAGCCGCGAAGGACCGTATCCCCGGCGGCTCATCCAGTGGATCGGCTGCCGCTGTCTCGAACGGGCTGTGCGATTTCGCGCTTGGCACGGATACAGGCGGCTCGATCAGAGGCCCGGCCAATCATTGTGGTCTCTATGGTTTGCGCCCGACCCATGGGCGGGTGAGCCTCAAGGGCGCGCATGATCTGGCACCAAGCTTTGACACCTGTAGCTGGTTCACGCGGGATGCCGCGACCTATGGCCGGGTGGCCGATGTTTTGCTGGGCAAGGACAAGCGGCCCCTTCCCGCCAGGCCACGATTGCTGCTGGCGCAGGATTGTTTTGATCTGCTGGATGAAAAGGTTCGCAAGGCGCTCACCCCTGCTGTCAAGCGTCTGGAGCGGCTTTATGGCAAAGCCACTTCCGTGATTGCCGCTCCCGGCGGCTTCGAGGAGCTTTACTGGGCTTTCCGGCGCATTCAGGGACGCGAAGCCTGGCAGACCGATGGCGCCATGATCGAGCGCTATCACCCGCCGCTTGGTGCGGGCGTTGCTGAGCGCTTCGCTTACTCAAAAGGCGTGGGTGATGCCGAGGTGCAGGCCTCGCTGCCAATTCGGGAACGCTGCACGCGCCATCTAACAGAGCTGCTTGGCCGCGATGGCGTGCTGATCATGCCAAGCATGGCGGATATCGCGCCACTGCTGAGCGAATCCGAGGCGGCACTGGAAAGCTATCGCAACCGCAGTCTGAACATGCTCTGCCTCTCAGTGCTATCGCGCTTGCCGCAGCTCTCCATGCCGCTGGCGCAGCGGCTTGGTGCGCCACTCGGCCTCTCCATCATGGGACCTGCGGGAACTGACCGCAGCCTGATCGCCATTGCTGAATCGCTTGGCTAAACCTTATTGCAGGTATCGCCACGCAATTTCTCAGCTTGGCCTTGAAACGAACAGCTGTTCAGATTACACACGCCGCAGTGACGCGAGGCAAAGCCATCCTCCGTCCGTGGTATGCAGCTATAGCTCAGTTGGTTAGAGCGTCGGAATGTGGCTCCGAAGGTCCCCCGTTCGAGCCGGGGTAGCTGTACCATCCCTTTATCTCATGCCATTTTCCTGGAAGAAGCGGTTTGATTGCGCGCAAAGCGCAAAAGAAAACGCCAAGGCTTTGGGCCCTGGCGTTGGATGAGATCGATTGCCTTCAGAAGGCTTTTCAGGCGTGTGTCACTGAAAGCTTCCTTCGCCTCAGATAAAAACCGGCAGCCATCACGATGCCGACGCCGACGACCAGTGCACCGTAATGCATGATGGCACTCTTGAAGTAGCTTGCGATCAATGGGTCCTCGATCATGATTTCGGCGGCAACATAGCCAAGCAGGGCAGCGCCAGCCCACACAAGCCATGGAAAGCGATGCATCATCTTCATGATGATCTGGCTGCCGAAAATCACCAGCGGGATGCTGATGGCGAGGCCGAGCAGGATGAGGTTCCAGTTACCCTTCGCAGCGGCGGCAATGGCAATAACATTGTCGAGGCTCATGACGATATCGGCAATGGCGATGGTCTGGATGGCTTTCCACAGCGTGTCATGCGCCGTGATATTGGGATCCTCATCCTCGGGGATCATCAATTTGATGGCGATATAGAACAGCAAAAATCCGCCGATTAGCTTAACCCAAGGCAAATCCAGCAGCTGCGCCGTCATGAAGGTGAAGATGATGCGCAAGCCGACAGCCGCCAGAGCACCGATGATCACTGCCTTGTTGCGCTGATTCTCCGGCAGCGAGCGGCAGGCCAGGGCAATGACAACAGCATTGTCGCCTGACAGAACGATGTTGATGCCTATGATCTGCAAAACAGGCCATGCGTAGTTGATAAAGTCCATCATGGAAGCTCGCTATGCGGTAAGAATGACGTTGTTTGTGTAGTAGTCGGCAGCTTTACAAAAATAAAGCGGGGAAATTCGCTCAATGCAAGTTTCTTGCGAAGCCTTTATACGAACTTGCCGACAGCAGGCCAGAAAGGATTTTGGAAATCCTGACCCTATCGCTGCGCAGGGCCTCCGGCTACGCTCACGTTTCCATATCCGCGTCGGCCCATTTCCAGTGCGACATCGCTTTGGAAGCGCTGGCCGTCTGCCTTGACAATACGTGGCAGCAGATCACCGCAGAGGCGACAGAGATCTTCCACCCAGCCCTCTTCGGATTTGGCAAAATCATTGAGCACATAGCCATGTACCGCATCCTTGTCACCGGGATGACCGATACCCATGCGAACGCGCTGATAGTCATTGCTGCAATGTGCTGTGATGGAGCGCAGGCCGTTATGGCCGGCATTGCCCCCACCAGTTTTGACCCTTAGCTTTGCGGGCGCGAGATCAAGTTCATCGTGGAAAACCCATACATCGGCAAGTGCGATCTTGTGAAAGCGCATTGCTTCGCCAACCGCACGGCCTGAATCATTCATGTAAGTCTGGGGCTTGAGAAGCAGAGCCCTTTCGCCTTCCACGAGAATATCGGCAATCTCGCTCTGGAATTTTGCCTTCCATGGGGTGCCTGATGCAGCTTTGCTGCTCCATCGTCGGGCAATGACATCCAGCGCCATGAAACCGATATTATGGCGGTTACGGGCATATTTGTTGCCTGGATTACCAAGGCCGACAAGAAGATGGAGCCGATCAGCCATCGTCACTCTTCCCAAAAGAAACAGGCCGGGTTGCCCCAGCCTGTCGTTTTACCAGAACCGGCAAAAGCCGATCGTCAGGTCGCGGCTCACTTCTTGGCGGTTGCAGCCGTAGCGGCAGCAGCATCTGCAGCGACTTTCTCTTCAGCCGTGAGCTGCTTTGGCGGGGTGATGGTAGCGATTGTGAAATCACGTCCCTGAATCACAGTCTTTGACCCTTCCGGCAGCTTTATTGCACTGATCTTCAGGGCATCATTGATTTCAATGCCTGTAAGATCTGCGGTGAGGCTGTCAGGAATATTGTCAGCAGGAACCATCATTTCAACGGAATGGCGCACAATGTTCAACGCACCACCCTGCTTGATGCCGGGTGAAGCGTCCTGATTGATGAAATGCACTGGGATTTCAACGCGAATTGTGGAACCGGCGGCAAGCCGCAGAAAATCCACATGCAGGGGGAAATCTTTCACAGCATCAAGCTGGTAGTCGCGCGGGATGGCGCGGATCGTATCGTCACCGACCTTGATCTCGAACACAGTGGTCAGAAAATGACCAGCATAGATGAGCTTGTTGGTGCGGTTGAAGTCGAGCGAGATCGACACGGGCGCCTGGCCGCCGCCGTAGATCACCGCAGGAACGCGGTTATCACGACGAGTGGCCCGGGCGGCCCCCTTGCCGACCCGCTGACGCAATTGCGCGTCGAGCTGCTTCATGGAAGCCATGGGTCTTCTCCGGGTTAAGGTTGTACAATACGCAACCAGAAATGCTTGCGTCTTCCGTCGCCTCCAAGGGTGCGGGACAGAAGCGGATGCCTATGGCAGAAAAGCGTT
>JANNRX010000121.1:0-5925 GCA_031401875.1 Hyphomicrobiales bacterium
CGATGACCGATACCGCCAGCAGCGTGGAACGCGAAAAATTGCGCCGTCGCATCCAGATGATCTTCCAAGACCCCTACGCGTCGCTGAATCCGCGCTGGCGTGTAGCCGATATCATTGCCGAGCCGATCCGGGCTTTCAATCTTCTGCAATCGCAGAAAGACATCACGGACCGTGTCGGCGAATTGCTGACACTCGTGGGGCTTTCGCCGCTGGACAGCGTCAAGTTTCCGCACCAGTTTTCGGGTGGTCAGAGGCAGCGTATCGCGATCGCGCGGGCGCTGGCCTCGAACGCAGAGTTCATCGTCTGCGACGAGCCGACCTCGGCGCTGGACGTTTCCGTACAGGCGCAGATCCTCAACCTGATGCGGGATTTGCAGGATCGGCTTGGGCTGACCTATCTCTTCATCAGCCACAATCTGGCCGTGGTGCGCCACATGGCGTCTACTATCGGCGTGATGTACCTGGGGCGGTTGGCGGAAATCTCTCCCGCCAAGGAAATGTTCCGTGCGCCGCGCCATCCCTATACGCGGATGCTGCTGGATGCGGTTCCCGATCTTGCCATGAGTGGGCGGGCGCGCATTCCGGTGCAGGGCGAAATCCCATCGCCGATCAACCCGCCATCGGGCTGTACTTTCCATCCGCGTTGTCCGCTGGTGAATGACCGGTGCCGCGCCGAAGCACCGCTTTCCATCAATGGCGTCGCCTGCCATGCCGTGCAGGAAGGGCGTTCAGGAGCGATGCTGTCGAAGATTGGCGCCTGAAACTATTCGTCTTCGCCGAAGCGGTTGGCGACAAGCGCGGCGATGGCTTCCATCGCCTGTTCTGAATCCTTGCCTTTTGCGGTCACCATGATTGTCGTGCCAATTCCTGCGCCAAGCGTCAGGATGCCCATGATGGATGTGCCGCCAACCGTCTCGCCCAAACGTGAAACGGTGATCTCGGCTTCAAATTGTTCAACACATTGCACGAATTTCGCCGTGGCACGGGCGTGCAGACCCTTGCGGTTGACGATCAGGAGTTCACGATTGAACGATCCGCTTGCGGTTTGAGTTCCTGTCATTACTCCCCGCAAGCTTTTGTGAGGAGGCTAATCATTTGCCCGAAAGAACCCGACTGGCAACATTGATATACTTGCGCCCGGCGTCCTGTGCCTGAATCACGGCATCTTCCAACTTTGCCTCGTCTCGCACGGAGGCAAGCTTGATGAGCATCGGCAGGTTTATTCCAGCAACAACCTCGACATTCGAGCCATTCATGGCGGAAATTGCGAGATTGGACGGCGTTCCGCCAAACATATCGGTCAAGACAACGACGCCTTGTCCCGTATCCACATTGTGGATCGCATCCATGATATCCTGACGACGGCCATCCATGTCGTCTTCGGGATCAATGGTGATCACGCTAAACTGCTGTTGAGGGCCAACAACATGCTCAAGTGCGAGGCGGAATTCGCATGCCAGGCGACCGTGGGTAACCAGGACCATACCAATCATGTTTTTATCGTTCTTGGCCAGGGGCTGCTCGCCTCGGCCTTCGGCGAACTCTAATGGTGCAGTGCGCTTCCACATTCAAGAGAGCAGATTAATATTTAATCACACAATCGCCATTTGATCACTGAAAAATGGCCAAATCGTTATCAAGCGCTGGAAAGGGTCAGGGGATGTCGACAATGTGATGCATGGCAACCTTTGGCCACTCACGGAAGTGAACAGTTCATCAGGCTCCGGAAGCCGTGAGAGTGGCGTCTGCGCAATCTTGACCACGCCATGGATGACAACGGCCTCAAGGGTCTCCGTCTGCATGATGCCATAGCCGCGTATTTCTAACTGTCCGACAATGGCTACATGGGCGCGCGCCACGATCTGTTTGCCATGCCGGACAAGTTTTACCCGGTCATCCGCAACCAGCCGGACCTTGCCGAACGGCCAATCAGCCAGCATTCGTGCCAAAAGACTGGATTTGCCAGCGCCGGAATCCCCAAGCACCAGCAGGCCACGGCCGCCAACAGCAATAGCGCAACCGTGAATAATGCTCTCCAGCGCCATCACACAGGCTTGTCCAGAGCGGGAAGCACCAATGTGAAACACGCGCCTGTGCTCAGCGTGCCAGTGCTGTCTTGGCCTGGCGCAGCAGGCCTGTCTGTCACTGAAATAAGGCCTCGATGCGCTTCCACAATCTGGCGGGAGATGGAGAGGCCAAGTCCGGAGTTCTGACCAAAGCCCTGTTCTGGTGGTCTATCCGTGTAGAAACGCTCGAAAATACGCTCTCGGGCGTGCTCGGGAACACCTGGGCCTTCATCCTCAACCTGGATAATGATGCTGGACTTGTCCCTGAGCAGCCGGACCATGATTGTGCCGCCAGTCGGCGAGAACGATCGGGCATTGTCCAGAAGATTGGTAAGCACCTGCGCAAGGCGGCTATCATGCCCGTGAACCATGAAATTGGCCGGTTCATGCCGGGTTCTGTCGGAAAATCCGCCTTTTTGATGCATGGGCGGCGCTATTGCCAGAGTGACAGGCGCATCCCCTTTCTTTCTCGTGTCGTTCGTCAATGAAACGACGGCATCCAGAAGGGCGGCCATATCAACCGGCGCGGCATCCGCCTTGGCAAGCTCTGCATCAAGGCGTGATGCATCGGATATATCCGAAATCAGCCGATCCAGTCGACGCACATCATGCTGGATGACCTCCAGAAGCCTGCCCCTTGCTTCGTCCGTCTTGACCAGCGGCAGCGTCTCGACTGCGCTGCGCAGGGAGGTCAGCGGGTTTTTCAGCTCATGCGCCACATCAGCCGCAAAACTTTCGATCGCAGCGATGCGGTTATAGAGCGCATCCGTCATGGCTCTCAGGGCACCCGACAAATGCCCGATTTCGTCAGAGCGCGACGAGAAATCCGGGATCTGCTGGCGCGATTTGATGCTGGTCCGGACGC
Organism: Hyphomicrobiales bacterium; assembly: GCA_031401875.1. GTDB lineage: Bacteria > Pseudomonadota > Alphaproteobacteria > Rhizobiales > Beijerinckiaceae > JADCCX01. The sequence continues at coordinate 2,932 of JANNRX010000121.1, forward strand.
TTTCAGCTGCAATAGCCAAGCGTTCTACAGGTTTGGCGATGGTGTTGGCCATCAGCAGAGAGACAATGGCCATCACACCCGTGACGACGGCGAACAGGACCAGGATATTCAACCGTTCCTGGGCGATCACCTCATCGATATCACCATCCTCTGTGGAGAGCTGAAGCGCCCCTTGAATGCTGCGCAGGCGCTGGATCGGCAAGGTGAAGGCGACGATTGTTTCTCCTGAAGCATTGACGCGCACAACGGGAATGCTGGCGCCCGCCAAAGCGCGTTGGACTTCCTGATTGGGGCGTCCGGAGGTCGCTTCATCAAGGGGCGTCAGTTCCGTACGGCCAAAGCGGCGCTTCCAGAGTGACCAGGTGCGCTGGAAGACCGTGGCATCACTGGTCGGCGGCGGCAGATCAAGCCGACGAATATCGCCGCGATGGTAGAAATTCCGCGTATCCAGAAGCAGCGTACCCTCGCGGTCATACACTCTGGCGCGCAAGCCTGCCGGCGTTACCAGACGGCGCAGGATAGGGGCGATCCGTTCCGGATTGAGCGAGAACTCCAGGATGGAATTCGGCTCCTCCGCCGCGCTTTCCCCCAATTGCAGATCAAGCAAGCGTTCCGGATCAATGGTGATGGAATTGCCGTCGACAAGTGCGGTTCCCGCTACAGCGGCAGAAATGATCTCGGCCTGAACCTTCAAGCTCTGCACGCGCGCATCAATGACACCAAGCCGCGTCTGGTTAAGCCAGAGGAAACCCAGCAGCAGTGCCACCAAACCCGCCATATTCAGCAAGACGATGCGCCGTACCAGACTGGAGCCAAGTCGAAGGGACAGCATGCGGCCCACATACCGAAGCTTCAGCCATAGGACAGCGCCGCTCCTACGGCTTGCGCCAATCACCGGCCCACCCAGGCGTGCTCTTTCTGAGGCAGCCGCCGCTGAGGCAGCCCCCACTGAGGGAGGTAACGCGGGGGGCATTTTTTTGGTGATCCGGTCAAGCACGTTTGATGTCCTGTTCGTCCATCATAGGCCAGCATTATCGCTCACGCAAAACCGGCAGAAGTAAGAGCAAGCCCATTCCCGTTGCAGTTCTTTTCAGCTCGAAGAACTATCCCCGGCCCACGAAGGGCATTTTTGTCGCCATCACGGTCACAAATTGCACATTCGCATCAAGCGGCATGTTCGCCATGTAGAGGATTGTCTCGCCCACATGCTTGACATCCATCAAGGGCTCGATGCGGATTTCGCCGTCAGCCTGTGGTACGCCCGATGCCATCTTCATGGCCATTTCCGTGGCGGCATTGCCGATATCGATCTGCCCGCAGGCGATATCGTATTTGCGCCCGTCGAGAGAGGCGGATTTTGTCAGGCCGAGCACGGCATGTTTTGTGGATGTGTAGGGCGCTGAATTGGGCCGCGGGGCATGGGCGGAAACCGAACCATTATTGATGATGCGCCCGCCGCGCGGTGTTTGCGCCTTCATGATGCGGAAGGATTCCTGGATGCAGAGAAACACGCCAGTCAGGTTGATGTCGACAACGGTTCGCCACTGCTCGAAGGTCAGATCCTCCAGCGGGATTGGCGGCGCTCCGACACCGGCATTGTTGAAGACAACATCGATACGGCCAAAAGCCTTGACTGTGCCCTCAAAGGCCGCACGCACGTCCTCCGGCTTCGAGACATCGGCGATGGCGATATGGGTTTTCGCGCCCAGCGCCCGGGCCTCGGCAGCAGCCGTTTCCAGCGGCTCCTTGCGGCGCCCCACAAGCGTGATCGCATAGCCTGCCCCGGCAAGAGCCAGAACGGCTGCTTTGCCAACGCCGGTTCCGGCTCCTGTGATCAATGCAACCTTTGTCATAGTCCATCCGCCCCTATCAATTGCCATGGCGTTGACGCCCTCGGCTCTGTGTGTCTTTCACTTGTCGGACATCTTCCGTCCGCAAACAAGACCAAAGGAAACGCCTATGCCGCTGAGCGCTGATGCGATCAAGATACTCAAATCCGTCTCGACCGCCACCATCACGACCGTTCTTTTGAAAAAAGGCCTGCGCAATGTCTGGATACGCGGTGCCAGGCCGCTCAGGGCAGGACAGCCGCGTCTTGTGGGACGGGCCTTCACCCTGCGCTTTGTTCCGGCACGAGAGGATCTGGCGACACCTGAAAGCTGGTCCTCACCGACATCGACCCGTGCTGCCATCGAGGCCATGCCTGAGCATTGCATCGCCGTCGTCGATGCCATGGGGGTAACGGATGCCGGAATCTTCGGTGATATTCTGTGTGCCCGCATGGCCAAGAAAGGTGTTGCAGGATTGGTGACCGACGGTGTTATTCGCGATTATGCAGGTGTAATGGGAACCGGCTTGCCGATCTGGTGCCAGGGTATCGCTGCGCCGGCGTCCGTCACAGGGCTCACCTTCGTCAACTGGCAGGAGCCGATTGCCTGCGGCGGTGTCGCTGTCTTTCCTGATGATATCATTGTGGTTGATGATGATGGTGCCGTGCTCATCCCCCAGGCGCTGCTTGAGGATGTACTGAAAACCGCCCCTGAACAGGAGCGCATGGAAGCCTGGATCATGGATGAAGTCGCCAAGGGCCTGCCGTTGCCGGGGCTCTACCCGATGAATGCCGAAACCAAAGCGCGCTACGAGAAGAGCAAAAGCTAGGGCCTGTCGTCAGTTAGGAACAGATGGTGGACGCGAGGAAAAATGGTACAGTGTGAAGTGGTTCTGGCGAAGCAAACCGTCCGGTTTGCGAGACAGAAGCGCGAAACAATGGGCCATTTTAACCGCGCTGCCCTCAAAAAAGGAATTTTGAGCATGGTGAGATGGAAACGGGCCGCCTGCAAGGACAAAAACCTTCCCGATAGCGCTGCTATCGGCGCGTCTTTTGTCCTTGCAGGCGGTCCGTTTCCATCTCACCATGCTCAAAATTCCTTTTTTGAGGGCAGCGCGGTTAAAATGGCCCATTGTTTCGCGCTTTTGTCTCTCAAACCGGACGGT
>JANNRX010000122.1:0-8726 GCA_031401875.1 Hyphomicrobiales bacterium
GCGGGAAGACTTTTTGACTCCACTCAACATGAGTGCCCGTATGCTCGCGTCCAAGATTGGCGTACCACCCAACCGCATCAGTGAGATTGCGCGCGAGCGCCGGGACGTGACAGCGGATACGGCGATCCGGCTGGGACGCTATTTCGGCACCGATCCTCGTGTCTGGATGAACCTGCAGGCAGCGCATGACATGACGAAGGCAGAAACCCAGACTGATTACGGGTCAATTAAGCCAAGAGCTGCTTGATCACCCGATCTCCGTCAGGCCCTTCACATCCTTGTCCGGCTGGGCGTCGAAATACTCATCCGGCATACCGGTGCGGTTGACCCAGATGCTGCGCAGGCCGAAAGCCACGCCGCCCGCGATATCCCAGCGGTTGGAGGAGACGAGACACACCTCCTGCGGCTTCATATCAAGCCTGTCGCACAGATGCTGATAGACCGCAGGCACGGTCTTGAACTGGCCGATATCATCGACAGAAACAATCATATCCACAACCGGTAGTACGGCAGACGCGTTGGCTGCCGCCTCTGCCATTTCTTTCGTACCATTCGTAAAGATTGCGATGCTATGGCCCATGCGACGCAGGCGCGTCAGCGTGGGCAGGACATCGTCATAGGCATCCAGCCGCCAATAGGCATCGAGCAGTTTTGGACGAAGCGCCTTATCGACATCCGGATAGCGCGCGAGACAGAAATCCAGCGCTTCCTGTGTCACTGTCCAGAAATCCTTGTAGCGGCCCATCATCGTCCGCATCCATGAGTATTCCAGCTGCTTGATCCGCCACAGCGCCGAGAGCGCATCCGCATCTTCGCCAATCGCCTCGCGGTGGCGGCCAATGGCGGCATGGACGTTGAACAAGGTTCCGTAGGCATCGAAAGCATAGGCGCGAATGGTCATGGGGCGTTTCCTTTTGTCTGAAACTGCCGCAGTGGCGGGCGCACGTCCACCACCAATCGCGAAAAGTGATCGACACGATGCAAAAGCATCATCACGCGCGGTGTTGACCTTCAGCGACAAAGCGCCTCGAATAGATGTCTGTTTGCTGACTGCTGGGGAGCTTGCGATGACCACATGGTCTCAGACCTGGACGTTCTTTGAAGGTCAGTGGCACGAAGGCAATGTGCCCATCATGGGAGCGCGCAGCCATGGCGCGTGGCTCGCCTCCACGGTGTTTGATGGCGCGCGGGTTTTTGAGGGCACGGCCCCTGATCTCGGGCTGCATTGTGCCAGGGTCAATCGCTCGGCGCAGGTCCTCGGCCTGAATCCCACGATGCAGGCTGACGCGATCGAAGCGCTGACGCGGGAGGGGATCAGGAAGTTCAGAAAGGGCCAGGCAATCTACGTCAAGCCGATGTACTGGGGCGAAGGCGAGGGTCTCTCCACCATCATCGCGGATCCGGACGACATCGGCTTCGCGCTCTGCCTGTTTGAGGCACCCATGCCGGTCCCCGGCGGCTTCTCCGTGACCTCGACGCGTTTCCGGCGGCCGACGCTGGACAGCATGCCGACGGATGCGAAGGCCGGCTGCCTCTACCCGAATAACGCGCGTGCGTTGAAGGAAGCCAAGGCACGCGGCTTCGACAATGCGCTGGTCTGTGATGCGCTTGGCAATGTGGCGGAAACTGCGACATCCAACGTCTTTCTCGCCAAGGATGGCGTGGTGAAGACGCCCGCGATCAACGGCACGTTTCTCAATGGAATCACGCGCCAGAGAGTGATCAGACTGCTTCAGGATGATGGTGCCGAGGTGCAGGAAACCATGCTGACCTATGCGGACTTCCAGCATGCGGACGAGATTTTCATCTCCGGCAATTACTCCAAGGTGATGCCGGTACTCAAGATCGACGACCGCATGTTGCAACCCGGCCCGCATTACGCGCAGGCGCGCAAGCTTTACTGGGATTACGCCCACCAGACCGGAGGGCTCTGAGCCATGTATTCCCGCGACGAAGCCAAGGAACATCGTAGCGATGTCTTGCATGCCACAATTCGTACATTGCGATTTGGAACGCTTGTGGTTGCCGATGATGATGGTGCGCCGCAAGCTGCACATATTCCCTTCGTGCTGAAAACCTCTGGCGAAAATGCTGTGCTCGAAGCCCATCTGGCGCGGCCCAATCCCATCTGGAAATTGCTGGCGCAACCCCGTCAGGCGCTGGCCCTGTTTCAGGGTCCGCAGGCCTATGTGCGACCGGGCTGGTATCCCGCCAAGCAGGAGCATGGCAAGGTGGTGCCCACTTGGAGCTACGTGTCAGTGCACGTGCGCGGGCTGGCGCAGGTGATGCCGGATATGAACATGCTGCTCCAGCATATCCGCGAACTCTCGGATCAGGAGGAAGCAGGCCAGTCGCAGCCCTGGTCCGTGGATGACGCGCCGGGGGATTTCATCCCCAAGCTGGCGCGTGGCATCGTTGGCTTCACCATGCCCGTGACTTCCATCGAAGGTGTGTGGAAAGTGAATCAGCATCGCAGCGAGGCGGACCGGTTGGGCATGATCGACGGCATGGAAGCGCGGGGCGACAGCGATTCCGCCGAAATCGCCGCGATCATGCGCAAGATTGAGACAGAGCTTTCAACCGGCTGATTTCAGACGTCGAGATCCTGTCCAAACCCGATATCCTGGTCGTCAAGATCACGAATACCGAACTCAAGAACGTTGTAGGGCTTTATTTCAGGCCCATAATCCATGATTGCGCCTGCCGCTTTCATTTCGGCGTGGAGCGCTTTTGCATCCCTCACCCAGAAATACGCGTTCCAAAGCCCGTCGCGCTGTTGCCAAAACGGAACTATCGGCTGACCTGTTTTCACTTTGCCGATCATCAAACGGCATTCATCACGTCTGAGAATGGCGAATTCCGGCGGCTCGCCCCAAGTCCCGGCCGCCTTGAACCCAACTTTTTCTACGAAATACCGCAGTGATGCGCTGACATCACCCACCAGCAGAACGGAGCCCTGGCAAACAAGCTGCGGAGCGGAATTCGGAGCTTTGCTCACAACCCTGCTCCACCCGCTTCCGTTGCCAGCCAGGCACCGCCGCAGGCTTTCGCAAGTTCGCGCACCCGCAGGATATAACTCTGCCGGTCCGTGACCGAGATCACACCGCGCGCATCGAGCAGGTTGAAGGCGTGGGAGGCCTTGATGCACTGATCGTAGGCCGGAAGCGCCATCAGGTGTTTCTTGTGGTTGCCATCCGCCTTGGCATCCCAACCCGCAGCAAGATACTGCTGGCAGAGCCGTTCGGCATCATCGAAATGGCGAAACAGGGTCGGTGCATCCGAATGCTCGAAATTGTGGCGCGAATATTCCTTCTCCGCCTGCAGAAAGACATCGCCGTACGTGACTTTCTCGTCGCCCTCGCGGCCATTGAAATTCAGGTCATAGACATTTTCCACGCCCTGCACATACATCGCGAGCCGTTCGAGACCATAGGTCAGTTCGCCCGCGACCGGCGCGCATTCGAAGCCCGCGACCTGTTGAAAATAGGTGAACTGGCTCACCTCCATGCCATCGCACCAGCATTCCCAGCCAAGCCCCCACGCGCCCAAAGTCGGGCTTTCCCAGTCATCCTCGACGAAGCGAAAGTCATGCAGGTCCGGATCAAGTCCGATGGCGAAAAGCGATTGCAGATAGAGATCCTGCAAATCGGGGGGCGAGGGTTTCAGGATCACCTGATACTGGTAGTAATGCTGGAGCCGGTTGGGGTTCTCGCCGTAGCGGCCATCCTTGGGGCGGCGCGACGGCTGCACATAGGCTGCATTCCACGGCTTTGGGCCAAGCGCCCGCAAGGTTGTCGCCGGATGAAAAGTGCCCGCACCCACCTCCATGTCATAAGGCTGGAGAATCACGCAGCCCTTGTCCGCCCAGAAATGTTGCAAGGTGAGGATCAGGCCCTGGAAAGAACGTGCCGGATTCATATGGGGCGCAGAGGACATGCCAGAAATTCCTTGTTCCGATGTGCTTTAGCGGTGCAGAGAATGAGCCGCAAGCGTCACTCATTCTCGATCTCCCGCAGCAAGTGCCCCCATGATCCCCTGGCTTCATCTCGATATTGGTCTCATTCCCGGCGGCGGCGAGCTTCGCCTGAAGCGTCGTGGTGCTGAATTCTCGATCCGCCTTGGCCATAATGAGCTGATGAATTCGCGCCTTAGTGGCTCCGAAGAGGCGATGGCGACACTCTCCGCCGAACGGTTGAAAGCACACAAAGCACCCCATATCCTCATCGGTGGCCTCGGCATGGGGTTTACACTCAAGGCCGCACTTGCTGCCTTCGATGCGCAATCGAGGATTGTTGTTGCCGAACTTGTGCCCGCAGTTATCGCCTGGGCGCATGGCCCGATGGCGGAACTGTTTGGAGATTGCCTTGCTGATCCGCGCATCACGCTCAAACAGGCCGATGTCCGCGAGCTGATCGCGGAAGGCCCTGCCCTCTATGACGCGATCCTGCTTGATGTGGACAATGGCCCTGAAGGCATGACGCGCAAGTCCAATGACCGGCTTTACGATGAGCGGGGAATCGCCGCAGCGCTTGCGGCACTTCGCCCCGGCGGCATGCTCGCCGTCTGGTCCATGGGGCCGGACGCTGAATTCACGAAACGCCTGAAGCGCTCCGGCGCGCGCGTCGAGGAGATCGGTATCAAAGCGCACAGGGGCCGCAGTGGTACGCGGCACATTATCTGGCTTGTGACCAAAAAATAGCTCACTCAAGAGCATGTCGCGAATAAGTGGTTACGAGGTTATTCGAAGACGGCATTCTCCAAGTATATGGTGTAGATCACGTTTTCGCATTTTGATTAATCAATCAAAATGCGACGTGATCTAGCCTGATTCCAAGCATGAGGCTGGACAGGCTTTTGCCATGGGGATCGCTCGCGAGTGAGACGGCCACGCCTCCGCCCAGCGCATTCTCCAGAATGAAGACCAGAGCGGAAAGGCCTGGTGCCTCATGACGCGTGACTGGCCCGACGGCGATGCCCGCGAACACTTTCGCCACAAGCTCAGCCGTGAGCTTTTCGCAGATCAGATCATAATGTGCGGGGTCACGCGCAATCACCGCGATCTGCGAAGCGTTGCCCTTGTCACCGGCGCGGGCTGTGGCGATGTCATGCAGGATCATGATTGCAGCATCTCTACCCCAAGCACTTCTACCCACGGCTGCACGCTGGCGCGGGGCAGCAGCACAGAACGCACACCCACCAGGTCACGCACCTGCATGAAATCGCCGCCACCGCCCGCAGGACCGTTGGTGAGAAGGGATTGGGTTTCCTGTGCGACATACTCGGCATGGCGACGGTTGGCGCTCCGGGCAGCCACCCTGAGGCGCACTTCATAGGGCTCGCCCTCCTCAGGTGACGCTGGTCCATGCAGGGAATTCATGCCGATCAGATCAATGCGCAGAGCCTCAAGATCAAGATTGCGCTGCGCCAACCTCGACCGCACGATGGCAGCGGCCAATTCAGCCCGCTTGCGCGCATTGGGACCGGCGTAACCAACATGGCCTTCGCCGATATACCCGGCGTGGTAACATACCGAGGTCTTCAGAAAGCCCGTTCGGGGCAAGGCCCTGGCACCCGAAACCGTGACATGATCCATCTGCTTCTGTGCGAACTGCACAGCCGTGAAATCCGCCACGCAATCGGGCGTGATATAGGCTGAAGGGTCCCCGCATTCATAGAGGATCTGCTCGGTGCAGGTCGCGGGTGTCACAGCGCCGCCTGATCCCTCCGGCTTGCTGATGAAGGCTGAACCATCTGCGCTCACTTCCGCGAACGGAAAGCCGAGCCGGTCAAGGCCGTCCACATCCTTGACGCCAGGGTCAGCGAAATAGCCGCCGGTGACTTGCCCTGCACATTCGAGCAAATGGCCAAGGACCGTACCTGCGCCCATCATGGGCCAATCGTCAGCTTTCCAGCCGAAGGCATGCATCATCGCGCCAAGAAACAGCGAGGGGTCCGCCACGCGACCGGTAATCACGACATCCGCGCCCGTTGCCAGCGCATCACAGATCGGCTCGGCACCGAGATAGGCATTGGCCGAGATCAGACTGTTGCCGAGGCTGCCAACGGGCTCACCTGTCTCCAGCATCAAGAGTTCAGGTTGGCTGCGAATCTGATCGAGAACATCATCGCCCAGGACCACCGCCACCCTCAGCTCTGAAAGGCCAAGTTCTTGCGCAATCTCCAGCGTGCGCCGCGCCGCCGCCAGAGGATTGGCGGCCCCCATATTGGTGATGATTCTGACGCCACGCTGCTTCGCCGGGGCAAGTACCGCCCGCCAGCGGTCTTCCATGAACGGATTATAGCCTTTGTCCGGATCGCGCAGCCGGTCCAGCTGACCAAGCGCGATGGTGCGTTCGGCGAGGCATTCAAAGGCGATATAATCAAGCGCCGCCTTCTCGATCAATTCCAATGCGGGCTCCCAGCGGTCTCCCGCATAGCCCGCACCTGCGCCAATGCGGATCGAACGCATCGCGATGACTGCTGACCTGTCTACTGTTTCTCTATGCCCGCATCCTCGATGGCCTTTTTCCACTTGGCGCTTTCGCGGCTGACATTGGCTGCAAGCTCTGCGGGTGTGGAGGACGAGACAGCGATGCCGAGGCCCTTGCCGAGCTTGTCCAGCACCTCCGGCGCAGCGGAAGCCTTGACGATGGCGTCGTTCAGCCTGGCAACGACGGGCGCAGGCGTCCCGGCAGGCGCGAAAGCGCCGAACCAGGCGATCAGTTCATAACCGGTGAGGCCTGCCGCCTCTTCCACTGTCGGCAGGTCCGGCAATTGCGGAATGCGCTTGGCTGAGGTTGCGGCGAGAGGCCGGATGGTGCCGCCCTGAATCTGCGGCAGCATGACGGCAAGATCGGCCACGAAGACATCGATCTGCCCTGTTATCAGGTCCGTCACCGCCTGTGGTGACGCACGATACGTCACAAGATTCATCTTGATGCCCGCCATGCTCATCAGCATCTCGGTCGAAACCCGCTGGGAGGAGGAAGCTGAACCAAAGTTGAGCTTGCCCGGATTGGCCTTGGCGAAGGCAATCAGATCCTTCAGCGTTCTGGCCTCCAGCTTGTTGGAAACGCAGACCACCAGCGGCACGGAGCCCATATAGGCGATGGGCGCAAAATCCTTCTCATGATCATAAGGCACGTTCTTGAACAAGGCAGGTGCAGCGGCATTGGTGGAGTTGGTGCCGAAGAGAACGGTCAAACCATCGGACGGTGATTTTGCCACGGCGTCCGCGCCGATCATGCCGTTCGCGCCCGCCCGGTTCTCGATGATGATCGAGGTGTTGAGGCTGCGCGCCATCTGGTCGGCGTAAACGCGGGCGATGGTATCCGTGGCACTACCCGCGGCGAAAGGCACGATGCCCTTGATCGTCTTGCCCTCCGGCCAGGCTGTCTGGGCCTTCAATGACACTGGAAACATAGCAGCAGATGCACTGACAAGCAGCATGCGGCGGTTGATCATGGTTCCTCCCTGAGGCTGCCTTGGGCAGTCCTTATATTTATTTGCCTGATGAATATTTAGTCATGCTAGCTGACCTATCGGGCCGGTCAAGCAGGCAATGTCACCCCAGCAGCCGACCCACCACTTTGGCGGTGTAATCCACCATCGGGACGATACGGGCATAGTTCAGCCGTGTCGGGCCGATGACGCCCAGCACGCCGACGATTTTCTGGTTGCCATCGCGGAAGGGTGCCGCAATCATGGAAGAGCCGGAGAGCGAGAACAACTTGTTCTCGGAGCCGATGAAAATGCGCACGCCTTCCGCTGTCTCGGCGCGGCCCAGAAGATCGATCACCCCGCTCTTGGTTTCGAGATCAGAGAACAGCAGCCGGATACGATCGAGATCTTCCGCTGCATTCAGATCCTCCAGCAGATTGGCCTGGCCGCGCACGATGAGCTGTGGACTTTCGCCTTCCAGACCAGCCCAGGAGGCAAGGCCCGCATCCACCAGGCGCTGCGTGAGCTCATCCAGCTCCTGCCGCGCCAGCGTCTGCGCCACCTCGATATCGGCCTTGGTCTCGGTCAGTGTGCGTCCACGGATGCGAGCATTGAGATAGTTCGACGCTTCAGTCAGCGCACTGGCTGGAAGCCCGACAGGCAGGGCCAGCACACGGTTTTCAACGAACCCGTCTTCACCCACCAGCACTACCAGTGCTTTCGTCGGCTCCAGCCGCACGAATTCGATGTGCTTGAGGCGGCGTGCGCCTTTGCCCGTTGTCACCACGCCTGCGCCACGCGACAGGCCTGAGAGCATCTGAGTCGCCTGCATCAGCACCTCATCAAGCGTCCGGCCGCCGCCCGCTGCACTTGCCACCTGGCCTTCGATGGCGGCCTGTTCCTGCGGCGTCAGATCGCCGATCTGGAGCATTGCATCCACGAAAAAGCGCAGCCCAAGCTCGGTTGGCAGGCGACCGGCGCTGGTATGCGGCGAATAGATCAGACCAAGCCCTTCAAGATCGCCCATCACATTGCGCACTGAAGCAGGCGACAGGGTCATCGGGATGATCTTGGAAAGATTGCGCGAGCCAAGCGGATCGCCATTGGAAAGATACCCTTCCACGATAAGCCTGAAAATCTCTCGCGAGCGCTCATCCAGATGCGGCAGAAGGCTAGGATCGAACGGCTTCATATCGGTCGGTTTGGACATGACACAGAGATAGGCGCGTTGGCCTCTTCCCTCAAGGCATCCATTGCATAAACGCTGTGCGTCCTTCGAGGCTCCT
>JANNRX010000123.1:0-10868 GCA_031401875.1 Hyphomicrobiales bacterium
CAGCAGTGGCGACAACCTGCGCGATCACGCTTTCTGTGCCCTGGCCCTGTTCGGTAACGCCGATGGAGGCGATGACACCGCCTTGCGGATTGAGCCGCAAGGTACAACCATCCTGCGATGCAATGCGCGCCCCACCGACACCATAGAAGGCGGCAGACGGATTGGTGATCTCGATGAAAGCCGCAAGGCCGATGCCGCGATAGATGCCCTTCTTGCGCAGTTCCGCCTGCTCGCGGCGCAACCCGTCATAATCCATCATGCTCATGAGTTTTTCGAGCGATTGCTGATGCGACAGTTTTTCAAACCGAATGCCACTTGCGGCCACGGACGGATGGGCATCATCGGCAATGACATTGCGACGGCGCAATTCCGCAGGGTCCATCTTGATGGCGGCCGCCGCGAGATCGACAAGCCCTTCGGCTACCATCACAGCGATGGGATGGCCCACGGCGCGATATTGGCACATCGGCGTCTTGTTCTGGAAAACCACACGGGCGCGTGCCCGGTAATTCTTGTGCCTGTACGGCCCACCCGTCAGGTTCACGACCTGGTTGGCCTCGACAGCGCTGGTTCGGGGATAGACCGAATAAGGTCCGATGCCTGTAAGATCATCCATCTCGATCGCGGTGATTTCACCCTCGGCCGTCACCGCCATCCTGGCGTGAACCTTGTGATCGCGGGCGTGGATATCGGTGACGAAAGACTCAAGCCTGTCCGCCACAAACTTCACGGGGCGCTTCAACATTTTCGAGAGCGCGACCGTCGCCATCTCGTCGGGATAGATATGCACCTTGATGCCAAATGAACCGCCGACATCCTTGCAGATCACGCGAATATTGGCTTCGGGAATATCGAGATGTCGGCTCACGATATCCTGCATCATGTGCGGGGCCTGAAAGGAATGATGGATCGTCAGCTTGCTGTCGCTCTCGTTCCAGTCGGCCAGAATGGAGCGCGGCTCCAGTGTCACGCCGGTATGACGGCCAAAATGGAATGTCTCTTCCACAATGGCCGCCGCATCCCGGAAAGCTGCATCGACATCACCCACATCGAGCAAACGCTCAAAGGCCAGATTGTCGCCCAGGACATCGTGAATGACAGGCGTTCCTGAATCCAGCGCCGTGGTCATGTCGGTTGTGGTTGCAAGTGGCTCCAGCCTCGCCTCAATCAGCTCCAGTGCATCTTCGGCTTCGGCCCGCGATGTCGCCACCACGGCACAGATCGCTTCGCCAACCCAGCAGGCCCGATCGATGGCAATCGCGTGCTGGGGCGCGGATTTGAGGCCCTTGAAATGACTGAGAACGCCAACCCATGGCGTGCAAATCCCGGCCAGCTCTGCACCAGTCACCACGGCGACAACGCCCGGCGCTGCTTTTGCGGAAGTCAGATCAAAGCCCCGTATTTTCGCGTGGGCATGCGGGCTGCGCAGGAAGGCCACATGCAGCATGCGCGGCAGGGTGATATCATCGACGTAGATGCCACGTCCTTCCAGCAGGCGCTTGGCATTGGGACGCGGGACGGAGCGACCAATATAGCTGTTGGGACGATCCAGAAAAGTGAGGTTGCTGTCACTCATGATGCAGCCCTCTTCAACTGGCGATCATGGGCGACGGTTTCGACAGCATCGACAATGGCGTGATAGCCGGTGCAGCGGCAGTAGTTTCCCGAAATAGCCGCGCGGATTTCATCACGCGTCGGGGTAGCATTCTGGTCCAGCAGTTCCGCGCAAGTCACCAGCATGCCGGGCGTACAAAAGCCGCATTGCAACGCGTTGCGTGTGAGGAAAACCTGTTGCAGGTCAGCGATGACGCCGCTTTCGGTCAGGCCTTCGATGGTCTCAATGCTTGCGCCATTGGCCTGAACCGCGAGCGTCAGGCAACCGCGCACTGCCATGCCATCCATCCGGATGGTGCAGGCCCCGCAGACACCATGCTCGCAGCCCAGATGCGAGCCGGTGAGCTGGAGTGTTTCGCGCAGGAAATCGATCAGATGCGTCCGCGCCTTCACCTGGCCGGAAACAGGCAAGCCATTTACTTCCAGTGCAATGGAATACAAGGTGCTCATGCTGTATTGCTCTTTATTGTGCCGAGAACGCGACCGAGCAAAACCCGCGCAAGATGCAAGCGGGTTTCGGCAGAGCAGACATCGTCACCAGAGAAGTTCAGTGCCGCATCAATGCAGTCTTGAGCGGCTTTGACACCCTCACCATCCATCAGCTTTTGCGCCGCAGCTTGAGCCAGGATGGGGCGATCACCCACACCGAAGAAAACCAGATTGAGCGCGTTCCAGCGCCCTTTGAGCAGTGTTCCCTGCGCCGCCAGCCCCACCAGCGCATAATCCCCGTGACGCCGCGCGAGTTCGGAAAAGCCAGCGACCGCCCCCTTGGCAGGAGCGGGAATTTCAACCGATGTGATGATCTCGTCAGATTCGAGGGCTGTTGTGTAAAGGCCCTGAAAAAATTCAGCAGCCGCGATGCGCCTTTCGCCCCTGCGGCTGGCTGCAACCACCGTTGCATTCAGTGCAACGCAGCAGGCCGGCCATTCCGCTGCGGGATCCGCAAGGGCGAGTGAACCGCCGAATGTGCCGCGATTGCGAATGGCTGGATGTGCAATATGGGGCGCGGCCATCGAGAGAAGCGGCAGCTTCTCACGGATCAGGAGAGAAGTCTCGATATCGCAATGCCTTGTCAGTGCACCAATTTTGATCAGGCCTTTTCCTTGCGTGATTCCGGCCAGGCCTTTGATATGGGCAATATCAATCAGTTTCTGCGGTTGCGACAAGCGCAGGTTCAAAGAGGCCAACAGGCTTTGGCCCCCCGCCAACAGTTGCACATCGTCACCCGAATCGAGCTGCTTGAACGCCGCCGCCAAGGTTGGCACGCGCACATAGTCGAAGTCAGGTGCCTTCACCGCTCAAGCCTCATTAACGTATCCATTTATCATAGGATAAATTAGAGCGCTCTACGAACGATCTGTCAATGCGCCGTTGTTGCTGTTAGACAGGTGAGATTGAACGGTCCCAAGAATGCTTGCTGACATTCCTAAACGAACGATCAAATACCGCCTTTCGCCAGCAGAGCGGGAGCGTCAGATCGTCAGCGGCGCGATTGCTTTCTTCGCAGAAGTTGGCCTTGATGGCCAGACCCGTGAACTTGCCAATCGTATCGGTATCACCCAGCCGCTGCTCTACCGGTATTTCCCCAGCAAGGAGCTATTGCTCGAACGCGTCTATGAAGAGGTTTATGACAAGCGCTGGAAACCGGAATGGGAAGCGCTCATTGCAGATCGTTCCCTGTCTATTGGCGAGAGATTCCGCCGCTTTGAGAAGGATTACCAGCGCACGATCATGACTTATGACTGGTTGCGCATCTTCTTCTCTGCCGGACTCAAGGGAACGGATCTGCCAGCGCGTTATCTTTCCAGAGTGCGTAGCTTGATTTTTACGCCCGTTCTGGCGGAACTTCGCCGTGAGTTAGGCCTGCCATCGCCGGAGGTTCTGCCTTTGAGCGCTCAGGAGTTTGAATTGATCTTCGGCATTCATGGCGCGCTGCTTTATGTCGGTATTCGCAAGTTCATTTACAACATGGATGTATCGACCGATCAGGAACTGGTCTTTGATGCGGAAATCGATGCCTTTCTAACCGGCGTTGGCCCTGTGATGCGCCGTCTGATTGCTGAGCAGCAGGCGCGCGCCAGGATCGATCCAAAGAAAACTTGACGTTTTCTGTGTCGGTGTAATGATCATTTGATCAATTATTCTGCAATCGGCGGTATTTCACTGTGATAGTTATTCCTTGTTTGCAGAATCGTTCGATCTCAGGATCAGCATGACCGGGCGTGCGATCATCATCGGTGGTTCTTTGGCTGGTCTCTTCACCGGCCTTTTGCTGCGTCGCAACGGCTGGGACGTGACGATCCACGAGCGCAGCGGGGTGGAGCTTGGATCACGTGGTGCTGGCCTTGTCACCCATGACAGCTTGCATGATATTCTGGCTACAGCAGTCGGCTATCGAGAGGCGATCGGCGTTAATCTGACCGGGCGAACGGTGCTTGATGAGCATGGCAGAACTATCTGCGAGAATTCGAGAGAACAGATCGTCGCCTCGTGGGATCAACTGTGGAAGCACCTGCGCCAAGCCGCAGGTAACATTTATCGGCATGATAGTGCATTGCAAAGCTACACACAGAATGCGACTGAGGTCGAAGCCGTTTTCGAGGATGGCTCGCGTCAGCGCTGCGATCTCCTCATCGCTGCCGACGGCATACAATCAACAATACGCCGCAGTCTGATGCCGGATATCAAGCCGCGTTATGCCGGATACATAGCCTGGCGCGGATTGGTGAATAAAGCCGATCTTTCCCCAGGCACGGTCGCGCAGCTTTTCAACAGGTTTGGCTTCTGTCTGCCACCATCAGAGCAGATGCTTGGATATCCCGTGGATGGCGGAGCGGGAGGAGAGTTCCGCTACAATTACGTCTGGTATCGTCCGGCGCACGCTGAGCATGATCTTCCACGCCTGCTCACCGGGCGCGATGGAAAGCAGTTTGTCGGCGGCATTCCACCTGACCAGATTCATCCTGATATTCTCACCGAGATGCGAAGTGCTGCGACGCTCTTGCTCGCCCCCTCCTTTGCGGAAGTTGTCCATAAAACGCGCCAGCCGCTGCTCCAGCCGATTGTTGATCTTGAGGTATCCAGTATGCGCGCTGGTCGCATCATCATGCTCGGAGATGCCGCCTTCGTAGCCCGTCCGCATGTGGGAATGGGGGTCACGAAAGCGGCTGAGGATGCGCGGGCTCTGGCAGCATGCCTGCAAACTGTCTCCGACATCGATGCTGCGCTGGAGGCATTTTCAAATGAACGCGTTGCGGCTGGCCAGCGCATTATTCGCCGCGCCAGACATCTGGGTGCCTATATGCAGGCACAGCTCCTTTTAGAAGAGGAGCGCCAACGCGCCACTGCACATCGCAGCCCGAACGCGGTCATGAACGAGACGGCAACAACGGCTGGCATGGCAGATTGGTAAGTGGCTGCCCTTCGCAATCACATCTCGTGAGACCATGCCCGGTCTTAAAGGGGAGGACGCAGGATTATCTTGGAAGCGGATGTCGCACCGGCATCTATATCCATAAATGCCTGTGCGCCCTCGGAAAGCGAGCGCTGCTCGAACCAGCGAAGTTCTCCCAGTCGATTGTCGCTCAGCGCCTGCACGGTCTGCTCGAAATCCTGTGGGGTGTAACAATAGGAGCCACTCACGGTAATTTCCTGGAGGGTGATCTTGCGAATATCCAATCCTTCTTGCCCCGGCAATAATCCGACATGGATGATCACACCGCCCGGCCTGACCATGGCGCAGGCAGCAGCACGGCTTTGTGCAGCGCCGACCGCATCAATCACCAGATCGATGCTGTTATCGGAAGGATGGTCACTGTTGCCGGGCGAGAAAGTAGTCAGACCTTCCGTCTTCTGGAGCATTTCGCGGCGCTTGGGATTGGTTTCTCCCACGGACACATCATGCGCCCCAAAAAGCCGGGCGACGATGGCGGCTGCAAGTCCGATAGCTCCGCCGCCCAAGACGACGATACGACTCGCAGACAGAGGTATATGCAGCAGCTTCATACCAAGTCTGACCGCGTGCCAGGAGACAGCGATCGGTTCTGCCAGCGCCGCATGCTCGATGCGCAACGAGTCCGGAATGGCAACGATGTTGCCGTAAGGCACGCAGACAAGCTCTGCGAAAGCTCCGGGCCGTGGAGGCATTGAGAGGATCTGACGGGTGGGAGACAAGTGCCATCGCCCCTCTTTTGCATAGGAGCAGTCCGGGTCTACGACCAGCGGATTAATAGTAACACGCTCACCGGCGCGCGGCCCGGTCACGATATGCCCCGCGGCCTCATGGCCAAGGATCAAGGGGGCGGGCCGACGTGCATCATGACCGTGATAGGCATGCATGTCTGAGCCGCAGATTCCAACAGCTTCGACCCGGACCAGAACCTCTCCAGCTGACGGAACCGGTTCAGGCGCGTCGCGATAAATCACCGCATTGGGTCCGGTGTAGACAAGCGCCTTCATCCCATGGTCCTTCTTATTTTGCGGTGAAGCCACCATCGACCGCAAGGGTCTGGCCGGTTATGTATGCAGACGCGGCAGAGGCCAGGAAGACAGTCACGCCTGTCAGATCATCGAGCGCGCCGTTGCGCACAATTGCAGTTTGTGCGGCGTTTTTTGCAGCACGCTCCGGATCGCCAAACACGGCAGCCGTCAGCGGCGTTGGAAAGAAACCGGGCGCGATGGCGTTACAGGTGATGCCATGGACTGACCATTCCTCGGCAATGGCGCGTGTGAGTTGAACAACGCCACCTTTGGCCGCTCCATAAGGAGCGGAATTAGGAAAGGCCCGGTAGCTTTGCAGCGATGCGATATTGATAATGCGGCCAAACCGGCGCTCTGCCATTCTTGGTGCCAGTGCCTGGGTGAGCAGGAAAGGAGCCCGCAAATGCAGAGCCATGTGCAGATCAAAGGCAGCCGCTGTGACATCCATGAAAGGCTCGCGCAGGTTCACACCCGCAGCATTGACAAGAATGTCTGGCGATGCGGAGAGCACTGAAAGTCCTTCCTGCACCACATTTCCGCAAGTATTCACAGCAAGATCGACAACCAGACCACTCGCCGAGATGCTCTCGCTCCGCAGGTTCTCCACCGCTTCCGTCGTTTCATGATTTCGTCGCGCAGCCAGAACAATACTTGCCCCCGCCAGGCCAAGTGCGCGGGCCATGGCAAGACCGATGCCGCTGTTGCCGCCAGTGACCAGCGCTGTCTTGCCAGTCAGATCAAAAAGGGATGCAAGTTTGAAGCTCATCACGCCTCGACAGGGCGGCCAAGATCGATATTCGTGCCCGGTGCATATTTTGCCATCCTCACATCGGAAGTACGGGCATGCGCCTCCATGCCTTCCAGCCGAGAGATGCGGGCAGAGATGGGTGCAATCAGCTTGCACGCCTCACGATCCATCCTTTGCCAGGTCAAAGGCTTGAGGAATTTATGCACGGAAAGACCCGCCGAATAGCGGGCTGCGAATTTGGTGGGCAGAATGTGGTTAGGTCCCGATACCTTGTCGCCAAAGGCTACGTTGGTTTCCTCACCTAGGAACAAGGAGCCATAGTTGGTCAGCTTCTGATGCCACCAGTCAAGATCTGCGCAATGGACCTCAAGATGCTCGCACGCATATTCATCAGAGACCTGCACCATTTCCTCGCGGGTTTCGCACAGCACCACTTCCCCGTAGTCGCGCCAGGCTGCCCCGGCAGCGTCACGCGCGGTCGGCGGAAGCGTCTGAATCAGCTTTGGCATCAGCGCAGAAACCTCGTCTGCAATGCGTCGTGAGTTGGTAATCAGCCAGGCCGGACTTTCGTGGCCATGTTCGGCTTGCCCAACCAGATCGGTCGCAACGATCAGTGCATCGGCGCTGTCATCGGCGAGCACCGCGACTTCGGACGGACCCGCAAAAACATCGATGCCGACTTTGCCGAACAGCATGCGCTTGGCTTCAGCCACGAATTTGTTGCCAGGGCCAACGACGATATCAGCCGGTTTGCCGGTAAACAGGCCAAAGGTCATCGCTGCAATCGCCTGCACCCCGCCAAGACACATGATGATGTCTGCGCCAGCCACAGTCATCGCATACAGCACATGGGGGTGAATACCCTGTCCTTTGAATGGTGCCGAGCAGGCAACGACGGTCTTGACTCCTGCGGCCTTGGCGGTCGCCACCGACATATAGGCCGAGGCAATATGGGCGTACCGCCCGGTTGGCACATAGCAGCCAGCAGTGTTCACCGGTATGAGCTTCTGTCCCAGGTGAAGGCCAGGAGACATTTCCATTGAAAAATCAGTGATCGAGGCGCGCTGGGCTTCGGCGAAGCGGCGCACCTGCCCTGCGGCGAAGGTGATATCATCCTTCACCGATTGCGGGATGTCGCGAATGCGTTCTGCGATCTGCGCTTTGTCGAGCACAATCTCGCCATCCCATTTGTCGAGCGCGAGTGCGTAGTCGCGCACCGCTTTTTCACCACCATCCTGGATCACAGCGAGCATTTCCGTCACGACCTTGCGCGCGGCATCAGTCTCTGTTTCCGGGCTCTTGGTGGCTTGCTTGAGATATGTGACAGGCATTGTGAATATCCATTTTTGTCGTTTGGTAAAAGGCTACGGGCGGCCAGCAATCTGGCCAGCCGCCCGTCATAATCAGATCACTTCTTGTCGAACTCTGTTGCGAAAGTGCGCAGCTTTGCATCGGCTGCAACGCGCTTGAGGAAGTCATCCGTTACATAGCTCTTTGCATCCGGATTTGCCGGGATTGTGCCGACATCGGTGATGAACTTGCCAATTTCCGAGAACCAGCCGTCGACAGTCGACGCTCCTGCACTACGTGCCATCAACTTCAATTGTTCATCGAGATTGAAGACGGGACGGAGCGCAAATTCCTGATCCATCGCGCGGGCAGAAACTTCAAGACCGCCCTGCTTGTAGAAATCGAGCGCCAATGTGCGCGCCTCGGCCGGGTTGGCCTTGGCCCATGACCAGCCGCGCAGGAAGACCGCGAGGAACTTGGCGACATCGTCAGGGCGCTCTTTGGCGAAGTCGCCACGCACAATGAGTGCGCCCGGTACGATAGCATCCGCATCGCCACCGGAGCAGAGGTATTTGGCACCGGCCCGCTCTTCGAGCGTGTAGGTATTGGGAGCCCAGACACCAGCAACATCACCATTGTTCGAAGTCAGGGCTGTAATGATCTGAGCCTGACCGAGATTGACGAACTGCATGTCATTGGCAGCAAGGCCCATCTTCACGAGGCATTTGCGCGCTGCATAATCCACCGTCGAGTTGGTCGTCAGCAGCAAGCGCTGGCCTTTGAGGGTCTGCGGATTGGCCTTGATCGCATCGAACTTGTCGCCGCGCACCATCATGGCATTGGTTTTGGACTCGTCATTCGTGATGCCGATGGTCAGGATATTGAAACGCACCGCGCCGAGCACAGCTGGCACAGAGCCAGTTCCGCCCACATCCCATGATTTGGCAGCTGATGCAGCGATCTGCGGCGCACCTGCCGGAAAGGTGGTGAAGTTAGGGGTAAGTCCGACATCCTTCCACCAGCCCTTGACGTTGGCATAATGGAACGGCAGCGCCCAATAGAGCGAGGGCTGATAGCTGACGCCGATTGGGGTCTGGGCTTGCGATGACACAGGGGTGGCGACCCCCAGTAAGGTGGCGAGGGCGAGGGCTGCGATATGGCGTTTCATGGAGTTCTCCCTTGGTTCATGATTAAAGGACGTCAGCTTGCCAGTCTCACGGCATGCTTTGGTTCCCCGGTGGCACCTGTCTCCGTTCTGTCGGAGATCACGGATTCTATTGCCTCGCGCACGATCGCGGCTGCAAGGTCACATTCATCGTCAGTCATGGCGAGGGGCGTGCGCATATCGCACAGGCTTGCGAGAACCGCATGAGTCTGCGTCAAGCCCCCCTGTTCGCCAGCATAAGCCCAGTGGCGTGGTGCACTGGTGAAGCCAACCTGATCATTCGCGCCGAACCACTTGATCGGCAGGCCACGCGCCTTGGTGCGGGCAAGAAAAGTCATTGTCTCGTCAGCATCGAAGCCAACAAGCGAGAACTGCACAGAGGTAGCGGAATAATTCTGATCGGCGTGACGGAAAGGCAATCTGATCGATTGCGAACGCGCCAGTCCTGCCGAGATACGATCATGAATCACGTTCCAGCGCGTGGCACGGCGCGGCAGTTCTCGCAGTTGCGGGCGCAACAATGCCGCCGCCAGCGCTGTCATGCGCATGCTGAAATTGGGGGTCGTCTGCGCATGTCTGGCAATGATATCCGCCTCAGGGCTGCTCAGATGCTGGGCATGCAGCATGTAGCTGCCCGAATGCAGGATGGCACGCGCCGCCATGTCGGGATCATCGAGAACCAGGAATCCGCCTTCGCCTGCATTGAGATGCTTGTAGGTCTGGGCGCTGAACCCAGCTGCGTCTCCGAAGGTGCCAATCGTCTTGCCGCGCCAGCTGGCGCACATCGAATGGGCACAATCCTCGATCAATTTGAGGCCAAGCTCGCGACACACGGCAGTCACCGAATCCATGTCGGCGACATGGCCGCGCATATGTGACAGCATCAGCACCCGCGCGCCCGTTGCTTTTGCTTTTGCACGCAGGTCATCAAGGTCAATCACATAATCAGGACCGATCTCGACAATCACCGGCCTTGCATTGGCATGCACGATTGCGCCTGGAACAGGTGCCAGCGTGAAGCCATTGACCAGGACGGGATCGCCCGGCATGACATCAAGCACCTTGAGCGCCAGAAACAACGCACCGCCTCCGGAGTTCACCGCGATGCAGTAGCGGCGGCACACAAAGTCGGCGAACTCCTGTTCCAGCAGCGACACGTCAAGCTGGTCCGCACCCATCTCGCCATAGCGGAACAACCGGCCAGACCGCATCAGCTCATTGGCGCGCGCAATCCCGGCTTGCGGAATGGGTTCGGGCTCCGTGAGGTCGCGTTTCAGGCGCGGCAGAGAGGCTAGATCAGATGACATTGGCGCCTTTCTCCTCGCGTAGTGATTTCCATATCTGGGTACGCAGATGCACGAAGGACTCAAGGTCCATCACATCTTCAATGCGGTGGTGCTTGTCCCAGTTCTCGGCTTGCCGGATTTTCCGGATATCGAGCACTTCCTTGATGCGGCCCGGTCTCCTTGTCATGATGGCAACGCGGTCCGCAAGATACACTGCCTCTTCAACCGCATGCGTGATGAAGAGCACCGTGCGCGGATTGACGCGGGCCAGGCGCACCAGTTCTTC
>JANNRX010000124.1:0-7767 GCA_031401875.1 Hyphomicrobiales bacterium
GCACCGGGATGCGGATCGTCCGCGCCTGATCGGCAATGGAGCGGGTGATCGCCTGGCGGATCCACCAGGTCGCATAGGTCGAGAACTTGTAGCCGCGGCGGTACTCGAATTTGTCGACCGCTTTCATCAAACCGATATTGCCTTCCTGGATGAGATCCAGAAATTGCAGGCCGCGGTTGGTGTATTTCTTGGCGATGGAGATGACGAGGCGCAGGTTTGCCTTGGTCATTTCATCCTTGGCGATGCGCGCCTCACGCTCGCCCTTCTGCACCTGCCCGACGATCTTGCGGAATTCGCTGATTTCGAGGCCGGTTTCAGAGGCCAGCGCATGAATCTGGGTGCGCAATTCCTTGATTGTATCGAGATCGCGGGCGACGAATTCTTTCCAGCCCTTGGCACCGAATTTCGAAACGCGCAGGATCCATTTCGGATCAAGCTCGGCGCCCTGATACTGCTTCAGAAACTCCGAGCGGTCCACGCCATGGCTTTCGCCCAGGCGCATCAGGCGCCCTTCAAGGCTGATCAGCCGCTTGTTGATGTCATAAAGCTGTTCGACCAGCGCTTCGATGCGGTTGTTGTTGAGCGACAGACTCTTCACATCGGAAACGATGTCTTCCCGCAGCTTCTTTGCCTTGCGCTCCTGCGCCGGGGAGAGCGTCTTGTTCTGCATGCGCTGCTCGACATTCTCCACCTGGAGACGGCGCAGTTTCTTGTAGTTGTCAGCGATGCCATCGAAGGTTTCGAGAACCTTGGGCTTCAATTCGGCTTCCATGGCGGAAAGCGAGATACCGCCCTCGAATTCATCGTCGAGATCGTCCTGCTGCGCTTCCTGCATCACCGTCTCGCCATCTTCATTGACGACTGGCTTGACGTCCGGTTCGGCCATGGGGTCAGGCGCACCTTCAATCTTGGGAACCTGTTTGCCATCCGGTCCGGCATAGGTCGCTTCAAGATCGATGATCTCGCGCAGGAGAACCTTGCCCTCGTTCAGTTCATCGCGCCAGATAATGATGGCCTGGAAGGTCAGCGGGTTTTCGCAGAGCCCGGCGATCATCGCTTCGCGGCCAGCCTCGATGCGCTTGGCAATGGCGATTTCGCCTTCACGGGACAGGAGTTCCACCGCGCCCATTTCACGCAGATACATGCGTACGGGATCGTCCGTGCGGTCCATGGGCTCGCGCGCCTTGGCGGTTTCCACCGCATTGGCACGGGGCTGGGCTGTAATCTCGCCGCCTTCCGCCTCTTCCTCGTCATCTTCAGCGGGGCGCTTTTTCTCGCCTTCTTCAGGCTCTTCGTTTTCGACAACATTGATGCCCATTTCTGAGAGCATCGCCATGATGTCTTCGATCTGGTCGCCGGAGACTTCCTGGCTGGGGAGAACCTCGTTCAGTTCATCCATGGTGACATAGCCGCGTTTTTTCGCGGCCTTGATCATCCGTTTGACGGCGGCATCGGAAAGATCGAGAGGCGAGCCATCCGGGCCAGCGCCTTCTTCCTTTTCAGGCTCGTCCTTGCCGGGTTTTTCTTTGGCCATCTGTCATCGTCTCCAACGGGACCGTCATGTCATCATCAGAATGCAGCATTGGCGCAGCATCCGCATCTGGGTGGTCCACACAATAGAACAGGCACGCGGGGCATGGCCCGATATCCCGTCAAATCATTCCTGCGGAAAGAGGTAAACGCTTGAGCGTTAAGCCTTCCCTAACCATAGAGCCAGAAACGATAGTTTCCGTCGGAAACTCATTCAAGACATGTTGTGCAGGAGTCAACCCGGATATGGGTCAAGGCAGCCATGCCTGCAAGTGCCGACTTTCCTCAAATCGCGAGAAATATGACTCAATTTCGATGAAAACAGCTTCAGACCCAATCACCGAGGGCAATCTGCACCGTGGTCAGTGCGGCGACAGCGGCGGTATCGGCCCTCAGGATGCGTGGTCCCAAAGCAATCGCGATGCTGTTTTTTTCTGCCATGATCATGCGACGCTCCTCGTCATCAAATCCCCCTTCGGGACCAATGAGAACGGCTAGCGGCGCATTGCGCCTGATTCCAGCCAGTGCTTTCACGGGGTCGCCAAGTGTCGCCCCCTCGTCACAGAAAACCAGGGTCCTTGCCGGTTCCAGTGTTTCAAGCAGCTTTGACAGCTTCAGCTCCTGCACGGCTTCAGGCACCGCAAGAACGCCGCATTGTTCCGCAGCTTCGATGATATTGGCGCGCATTCGCTCCATATTCAGGCGGGAAACCTGCGTTCTATGCGTCAGAACAGGCACAAGCCGCGATGCGCCCATCTCGACGGCTTTCTGCACCATGTAATCCAGTCTGGCACTTTTGAGTGGCGCAAAGCAGAGCCAGAGATCGGCTGATACGGGTTGCTGGCGTAACCGGCTGACAATGGTCAGACCAGCGGATTTCTTGCTGCAATCACTCAGAACAGCCTGCCATTCGCCCTCCCTGCCATTAAAGACTAGGAGTCCTGTGCCCTCGCGCATCCTGAGCACATTCAGCAGATAATTGCTTTGGGCCTTGTCCAGGGCAATCTGGTCGCCCTCCCGCATCGGTTGATCGATGAACAGCCTCTGGGAGGTGAAATCTGGTCTCGGAGGCATTCCAGCTCCCGACTCACTGTCCCGGGCGTGGATCGATCGGCACGCTGTTTCTGAGGCCCAGAATATCTTCGAGAAGCTGCGCACCTGCGAAAACCCGTGCCTCGGCGCGCGGTGGCGCAATGATCTGGAGGCCAACGGGCAGTCCATCCTTGGTGAACCCTGCTGGAAGCGAAAGGGCCGGGACCCCCAGCAACGTGACGGCATAAACGATGGCAAGCCAGCCGATGTAGCTGTCAAAGGTAACGCCGTTGCAGCTTTCGAGATAACGCTGTTCCACTGGAAAAGCCGGAACAATGGTCGCTGGGCACAAAAGCAGATCGTAGGTTTCGAAAAAGGTGAAGGCGCGCTTGATCATTGTCGCACGGGCAATTTCAGCACGGATGATATCATCTGCCTTGAGATTGAGGCCTTTCTCGATGTTCCAGATCACTTCGGGCTTCAGCTTGTCGCGATGGTTTTCCAGCAGGTTCTTGCGTGCGATCGCAAAGCCAAGGGCCCGCAATGTCTGAAACGCGTCATGGGCTTCGGAAAGATCGGGATGCGCTTCCTCAACGATGACTCCCGCCTCGGAGAACCTGTTTGCCGCAGCACGCGTGATCGCCGCCACTTCAGGATCCACCGGCGTGATACCGAGATCCGCTGAATAAGCCACCTTGAACGGCTTCCAGCCAGAGCGGGCGGCGGAGAGGTAGCTTGCGCCTGGAGCGGCCATCGAAACGGCATCACGGGCGTCTTCTCCCACCATGGCATCCAGCATCAGCGCCGTATCGGCAACATTGCGGCCCATGGGCCCCTCAACCGACAGGCGGTTGTCTATCTTGAGGCCCGGCGTATGCGCGACGCGCCCCGGTGTAGGCCTGAGGCCGACCACGCCGTTGAAACTTGCGGGATTACGCAAGCTGCCGCCCAGATCAGAGCCATGCGCCATCCAGGCAGTTCCGGTGGCCAGTGCCACAGCGGCTCCGCCCGAAGAGCCTGCCGCTGAGCGGCTCGTGTTCCAGGGATTGCGGGTGGCGCCGAAGACCTCGTTGAAAGTGTTGGCGCCCGCGCCGAATTCCGGCGTGTTCGATTTGGCATAAATGATGCCGCCGTTGTCTTCGAGACGCTCGACCAGAATATCGGAAAAGCTTGAGATGTTATCGGCGAAAATCGGCGAACCATGGGTGGTGCGCACGCCTTTCACCTCGGTCAGATCCTTGATCGCGATCGGCAAACCGGCGAGCAGGCCACGCTCCGCCGCGGGCTTTGCCATCAGCTTGTCAGCCTCCGCGCGGGCGCGTTCGAAGCACAATGTCGGTAACGCATTGACCTTGGAATCCACTTCCACAATGCGCGAGGCCAGTGCATCAAGGCAATCATGCGGCGTGATCGCACCGATGCGCAGCAATTCGACAATCTCAACGGCGCTCTGCCGGATCAGGGGATTGGATGTGGGCATCATTAAACCTTGCTGCGTGCGATATCATAGACGGGGCCATTGGGCGTGATGCGCAGCGTCATCGCGATCCGGTCATCCGGACCCAGCACGCCAAGCTCCACCTCACCGTTCGCTGTGATGACGGTGCCGCTTTTGTTGTTGAAGACGACCACCAGCCGCTCTTGCTCCAGCATGGCCTGGGCCCAGCGGCGGAACTGGCTGTAATAAGGCTCCTGCCGCCAGGCTTTTGGCTGTCCGGGATCGACCTGAACCAGCATGTAGCGGCTGACAGGATCGATGGTGATCGCGAATTTGGCAATTTCCGGTTTCCATTCCGGGCCCAGCCAGTTCTGTGTCATCCAGAAACAATAGAACGAACGGCAATGATCAGGCCGCGTTTCATGGATGCCGCAACCCTTGCCAGGGGTGCAATGGTTGCACCATTTGCCCAGCGGCTTGTTCAGCGACGGCACATCATAGACCTTGCAGCAGAGCGTGCATGTCCCGCAATCGCGGCCAGGTGCAGCGGTATTGGCGAAAAGGGTGGGGTCGTATTGAGTGCTTGAAAGGTCCATGGCATCTTTTCCGGTGGCATCGGGCGGAAATCAAGCAAATTACATCAGGGCAGCCAAATTGCCTCAAAGAATGGATAGTCAAATGTCTACAATGTTAATTTGTAGCCTTCATGGCTTTGCACAAAGCCCAGCCGTTCATAGAAACGATGTGCATCCGTGCGGCTCTTGTTTGTGGTGAGCTGCACGCTCTTGCAGCCGCGTATCCTGCATTGCTCGACAGCCCAGTCCATCATCGCGGCACCAAGACCTGTCCCCCGGCGATCGGCCCGGATGCGAACCGCTTCGACCTGCCCGCGCCAGGCACCCTTGCTGGAAAGCCCGGGCAGGAAGGAAAGCTGCATCGTGCCGATGATGGCTCCCCCCAGTTCTTCCGCGACGATCAGCACGTCTTCCGCAACGATCAGCCGCTCATTCGGGTTGGCGGTGATCGCTGCAAATGCGGCAAGATAACCCGGATCAAGCGGCAGGCTTGCATCCTCGCGTTTGGCCCCCAGCCGGTCATCCGCCAACATGGCGACGATGGCGGGGAGATCGGAAACAACGGCATCACGGAAGATGAGCGTATTCATGCTTGCCACGGGTCGATGATCGTCAGGCCAAGGCCCAGGAAATGCCTGGTGTTGCGCGTGGCAAGCGCAGCATCGTGGCGCCGCGCAATGGCGGCGATCATGCCGTCAAGGGCGGAAAGGCCACGTCTCGCACGGTGACTTTGTCCCATGATGTCCCCATAAAGAACGGCGGAGATATCATCAAAGAAATAAATGCGATCAGCCATGCGGCGGCGGAACGACGACAGATTGAGCGCAAGGCGAGGCGACCTCTCATCCGTTCTGATCCGCGCGATTCCGAAGGCGATTTCAGCAATAACGATGGTTGACAGGGCAATTTCTGAATCATGCTCGATGAGCCATTCAATGACTGCCCGGCTTGGAGCGGGCTTCATCTGCTCCGACACGACATTCGTATCAACGAAAATCACAAATCAGGCCCGGCATGCGGCTTGCGGTGCTCTTGGATGATTGCCTCAATATCGACATCGGCCGAAGCTTCGTGTGCCATGCGCCGGTAATACTCCGGCGCGGACTCGGCGGGAGACTTTTTTGCGTAAAGTGAAAGGGCCATTTCCACGACCTGCGCGATGGTGCGTCGCTCGCGCTTGGCGAGCATATGCGCCAGATCACGGGCGCGGGCTGATCTCACCGAGAGTTGCGGTTCTGCCATGGGTGACACCTCAATCTATTACCAAAGATAGCATGTGATGGCAGTTGATGGCAACAATGCTGAACATCACCATCACGCCTCACATCCCGGTATAATTCGGCCCGCCGCCGCCTTCGGGCGCGACCCAGGTGATATTCTGGCTTGGGTCCTTGATGTCGCAGGTCTTGCAGTGGACGCAGTTCTGCGCGTTGATCACGAAACGAGGATCCGTTTTCAGCGCCGCATCGCTATAGACCACCTCATAGACGCCTGCCGGGCAATAGAGCCGCGCCGGCTCGCCGTAGAGCGGCAGATTCTTGCTCACCGGGATCGATGGATCGGTGAGCTTGAGATGCGCGGGCTGGTCTTCCTCGTGGTTGGTGTTTGACACGAAAACCGAGGAGAGCTTGTCGAAGGTCAGCACGCCATCCGGCCTGGGATAGGTGATTTGTGCGCATTCCGCCGCGGGTTTCAGCGTCTCATGGTCAGCCTTGCCATGTTTGAGCGTGCCGAACGGCGACCAGCCGATGAGCTGGTTCAGCCACATGTCGATACCGCCCAGCGGTACGCCGATCCAGGTTCCCAGTTTCGACCACAGCGGCTTCACATTGCGCACCGGCTTGAGATCGCGTCCGATGGCGGAAGAGCGCCACGCCGCCTCGTAGCCCGTGAGTTCGTCATTGGCGCGTCCGGCTTTCAGAGCATCGCCGATGTGCTCTGCGCACAGCATGCCCGAAAGGATAGCGTTATGACTGCCCTTGATGCGCGGCACGTTGACGAAGCCTGCCGCGCAGCCGACGAGGGCCCCGCCCGGGAAGCAGAGCTTGGGAACGGATTGCCAGCCGCCTTCGGTGATGGCGCGCGCGCCATAGGAGAGCCGCTTGCCGCCCGCGAAGGTCGAGGCAATCGCGGGATGCGTCTTGAAGCGCTGGAACTCGTCGAAGGGCGAAAGATGCGGGTTTTCGTAATTCAGATGAACGACAAAGCCCACGGCCACCAGCCCATCGTCGAAATGATACAGGAAAGAGCCGCCGCCGGTCTTGCTGTCCAGTGGCCAGCCGAAGGAGTGCTGCACGAGGCCGGGTCGGTGCTTTTCTGGCTTCACCTGCCAGACTTCCTTGAGGCCGATGCCGTATTTCTGCGGATCACGGCCTTCATCCAGCTTGAAGCGCTTGATCAGCTCCTTGGAAAGATGGCCGCGCGCGCCTTCTGCGAAGATCACATACTTGCCGCGCAGTTCCATGCCGCGCGTGTAACGCTCTGTCCTTGCACCGTTCTTGCCGATACCGACATCGCCGGTGGCGATGCCGATGACCGCGCCCTTGTCGTTGGTGATGACTTCGGAGGCGGCAAAGCCGGGATAGATCTCGATGCCAAGCGCTTCCGCTCTCTGGCCAAGCCAGCGCGTGACATTGCCGAGCGAACCGATGAAATTGCCGTGGTTTCCCATCAGCTTTGGCATCAGGATATTGGGCAGCCGCACCGAGCCTGCGGGCCCGAGCAGCAGGAACTGGTCATCCGTGACGGCGGTTTTCAGGGGGCAACTGCTATCCTCCCGCCAGTCAGGCAGCAGCGCGTCAAGGCCCGACGGGTCGATAACCGCGCCGGACAGAATATGCGCGCCGACTTCCGAGCCCTTTTCAACCACGACAATAGAGATCGCATCATCCAGCTGCTTCAGCCGTATCGCCGTGGCGAGACCGGCAGGTCCGCCGCCCACGACGACCACGTCATAGTCCATTTGTTCGCGTTCCGGCAGTTGCATCGGCATACTCCTTCAGGGTGTCATTAGTTCATATATAAACTATATCGACGAGATGCTCAATATTGCCGTTGTTCTCTCGCATGTCACCTCAGTTGCGTCTATGAACTGAAACTATGGAACCGTTGGATGCAGCAGGCGAGAATAAGGCCATAGCCGCCTTGCTTGAATGGTATGTCGAGCAAGGCGTCGACTATGCCGTTGATGAA
>JANNRX010000125.1:0-13320 GCA_031401875.1 Hyphomicrobiales bacterium
CCATGGCGCGCTCGGGTTTCGCGATCAGATCGATTCCGAGTTTTTCACCCGCCCGACGGTAGTTGTTTTTCCATGTCAGTTGCACGAAGCCCCGGCCAGCGTAGCGCACGCCATCACCGGGTTCGAGATTGCCGTTGGCCCGCGCCAAGCGGGGCCGATCACCGGTGATATCGTAGTTTCTGCGCAGATACTCGACGCCGCCAGTTTCGTGAATTGGTCGGAAGGTGCGAGCAGTCTCATGGTGCACGGTGGCAAGAACATAGGCAAGCTGACGCTTGTCTTGGGTCTGTGCTCCCGATTCCCAGCGATCCAGAATTGCCGAAATACCCTGCATCTGTCTCACGCCGAGCTTTCCATTGAAAAGAATGCGGTGGATTTTTGCGAAGAAATCTGACCGGTCGATCATGTGCTAAGCCTTGCTGGAGATATGAAAGGTTTGCCCTAAATAGGAATTAAGACCTATTTAGGGCAAAGAAGATTGCACATGCACAGCTTGACGGTTATCAGCAACGAGCGCAGGAGGAGCGCCTCGCCATTGAAGTGTCTCTCATCTCTTGTGAGGCCATTCCCGCCCGCTGTTTCTCCGCCTGAAAACTCCCTGAAGAGGTCCACGATGATCCGGACGCCGTTGATGAATGTGATGACTGCTGCTGCAATGAAGGCGGCGCGAGGCCTGAAGCGTGATTTTGGCGAGGTTGCCATGCTGCAGGTTTCCCGCAAAGGGCCGGCAGATTTCGTTTCTGCGGCTGACAAAAAATCCGAAAAGGTCCTGTTCGAAGAGCTCTTGCATGCAAGGCCAGGCTACAGCTTCAAGATGGAGGAAGGCGGCATTGTGGAGGGCAAGGACAAGACCCATGTCTGGCACATCGATCCCCTGGACGGGACGACGAATTTCCTGCACGGCATTCCCCATTTTGCCATTTCCATTGGCCTCGAACGGGACGGTCAGATGGTCGCGGGTCTCGTTTATAATCCTGTGACCGACGAGATGTTCATTGCGGAAAAAGGGCAGGGTGCTTACCTCAACAACCAGAGGTTGCGAGTAGCGCAACGGACGGATATCCGGGAAGCGGTGGTTGTTTGTGGCATTCCGCATCTGGGGCGGGGCGATCACAAACTGTTCATGGCTGAAATGGCGCATGTCATGGCCCATGCCGCAGGAGTCAGACGCTATGGCGCGGCGGCGCTGGATCTCGCCTACGTTGCCGCAGGGCGGTTCGATATCTATTGGGAGCGCGGTCTGAGCAGCTGGGATATGGCCGCAGGAGCAGTGCTTGTACGGGAAGCGGGCGGTTATGTCGGTGATATCGCGGGTCGTGACGGTTTCATGGAGAGCGGCGATATTCTTGCTGGCAATGAAACCATGCAGAAAGAGCTGATCAATCTGCTCAAGAAAGCGCAACCAGCCTGAGGGTTGAGGTGAGTTGTGACTGGACGAACCTTTCAAGGGCTGATCAAATCCCAATTTCGCCATGATAAATGCGGTATTTGCAAAAGTTCCACATTCTGTGCGCAGGAATGAGCGGAAACAGGAGTTGATTCTGCATGTCTGAAAGCCCTGATCTCTCTTCGGATCTTCTGCAATTGACCCCGCCCCGCCGCTATCTCGTGCGGATGATTGTTTTCCTGCTGCTCGCGGGTTTTCTGCTGGTCATTCTCGCGGCGGATCTTCAGCGTGCCTTTTTTGCCAATCCGGGTTTGAACGGCCTGATCCTTGGTTGCCTTGGCATCGGCATCATTCTGTCGCTGTGGCAAGTGATCCGGCTTTTCCGGGAGGTGCGCTGGGTCAATCAGCTGCGCGGTGCCCGGCCAGACCTTGCCTTGCAGGAGACGCCTTCGCTGCTTGCACCGATTGCCACAATTCTGGGTGACAAGGCCGGGCGTAGCATCATTTCAACCAGTACCCTGCGTTCGGTTCTGGAATCTGTCGGCATGCGTCTTGACGAGATGCGCGACGTTTCCCGCTATCTGACGGGACTTCTTGTGTTTCTGGGCCTGCTGGGCACGTTCTGGGGCTTGCTTGAAACGGTCAGTTCGGTTGGCGGTGTGATCGGAGCCATGCAGACAGGCAAGGACGCAACCTTGCTGTTTGATGAGCTCAAGGCCGGTTTGCAGGCCCCTTTGGCCGGCATGGGCATTTCCTTCTCCTCCTCGCTTTTCGGCCTTGCGGGCTC
Organism: Hyphomicrobiales bacterium; assembly: GCA_031401875.1. Taxonomy (GTDB): domain Bacteria; phylum Pseudomonadota; class Alphaproteobacteria; order Rhizobiales; family Beijerinckiaceae; genus JADCCX01. The sequence goes on from JANNRX010000125.1 coordinate 2,175, forward strand.
GCTGGTGCTGGGGTTTCTCGATCTTCAGGCAGGGCAGGCACAGACACGCTTCTACAATGAGCTGGAGGACTGGCTCTCGACTACGGCTGCGGATGTGCTGCCCGTTGACAATGGCGATCTGACAGCCACGCTGGAACGGCTGAACCGTGCCTTGTCAGCGCAGGCAAGCACAGGAACGACCAATCAATCCCTGGTCACTCTGGCGGATGGTATCCAGCAACTGGTCCAGCAGATGCGGGTCGAGCAGCAGCAGATCAGGGACTGGGTGGAGGCGCAATCCGATTATCAGGATGAGATGAAGCAGGTCATGCACCGTCTCACACGTGAGAAGGAGGCAGGTTAAAATGTCTTCTTTCGCACGCAGTCGCCGCCGCCACCAAACGGTTGATTACTGGCCGGGGTTCGTTGACGCTCTGGCGTCGCTTGTCCTTATCGTGGTGTTCCTGCTCGCTGTTTTCATGATGGCGCAATTCTTTCTGTCACGCGAAGTCAGTGGCCGTGATGACGCGCTGACCAAGCTTAACCGCCAGATTGCCGAACTGACAGATCTTCTGTCCTTGGAAAGGACGACCGGCCGCAGCCGTGAAGACGCGGTTTCAGCCCTCTCGGCCACTCTGGATAACGCGCGCTCAGAAGCAGCACGATTGCGCGCCGATGCGAGTGCGCTTGGTTCTGCCGTGGCAACGGGGGCGGAAACGCAGCGCGTGCTGGAGTCGGAACGTTCTCTCTCCGCCCGCGCCGCTGCACAGGTCGAAATTCTCAATCAGCAGATCACGGCCTTGCGGCGACAGCTTGCAGCGTTGGAGGAGGCATTGAATGCCACCGATCAGAAAGACAAGGAATCGCAGACCCGCATTGCAGATCTGGGCTCTCGCCTCAATCTGGCTCTGGCCCAGCGCGTGCAGGAACTGACACGCTTCCGCTCGGATTTCTTCGGACGTCTGCGCAATGTTTTGGCGAGCCGTCCTGAGTTTCGTGTTGTGGGAGACCGTTTCGTCATTCAGTCCGAAATCCTGTTCGAGCCTGGGCAGGCGGCGCTGAATCCTGCCGGCCTTCCCGAACTGGATAAGCTGGCGGCAGCGCTGACGGATGTTGCGCGCGAGATTCCGCCTGATATTGCCTGGGTCTTGCGCGTGGATGGCCATACGGATCGTCGTCCCATCAATACGGCTCAATTTCCGTCGAACTGGGAATTATCCTCGGCACGCTCTATCGCGGTTGTCCGCTATCTGGCCACCCGCGGTATTCCGGAAAATCGCCTGCTGGCAGCGGGCTTTGCGGAGTTCCAGCCGATCGAGGAGGGCGATACGGATGAGACGCGCCGTCGCAATCGCCGCATTGAACTCAAACTGACGGAGCGATAAGCGGTGGGATGGACGATCCATCCGGTTTCAGATGACGAACGGCCTGCACTACTTGATCTGTGGGTCCAGAGCTGGTCCGAAGTCTATCCTGTGATCGATTTCAATGCACGCCGCCCCTGGTTTTCAAGCCATATCATTGAATGGCTTTCAGAAGGCGGGTTTTGCTATCAGGCGCGGGAGCAGCCCTCGGGCAGAATGGCAGGCTTCGTCATGGTGAAGCCAGCAACCGGCCATCTCGACCAGATTTGCGTCGCCATCCCTCACAAGGGAAAGGGTGTGGCCGCTGCTTTGATGGGCGAGGCACGGCGGCTCTGTCCCGAAGGTCTGCATCTCGATGTCAATGCCACGAACAGCCGCGCCATCCATTTCTATGAAAAGCAGGGTTTCATCAAGACAGGGGAGGGCGTTAACCCGTCGTCCGGGTTGCCACTCTATCGCTATCATTGGCAGCCGTGATGGCATCGTCGAACTGGAGTTTCGCCAGCCGGGCATAAAGGCCGGATGCGTTGCGTGTCAGGCTCTTGTGGGTGCCTTCCTCGACAATGCGGCCCTTGTCCATAACAAGGATACGATCCGCTTTCAGGACAGTCGCCAGCCTGTGTGCAATCACGATGGTTGTGCGTCCCTGCATCAGCAGATCAAGGGCCGCCTGAACCGCAGCTTCGTTCTGGGCATCCAGCGCAGAGGTTGCTTCATCGAGCAGCAGGATGGGTGCATCTTTGAGAATGGCACGGGCAATCGCCAGTCTCTGGCGTTCTCCGCCTGATAGTGTCACGCCGCGTTCGCCAACAACAGCATCGAAGCCTTTTTCCATGGCGTCGATAAAGCCAAGTGCCGAGGCCTGCTGGGCCGCATGGCGCAATTCGGCATCCGTTGCGTCAGGCTTTGCATAGCGCAGGTTTTCGGCAATCGTGCCAGAAAAGATCACGGGATCCTGCGGTACGAGAGCGATGCGATCTCTCAGAGCATCCAGACTGACCTCGCGCACATCGACGCCATCGACCAGAATACGCCCCGCGCTGGGATCATAAAACCGCGCAATGAGCTGGACGAGCGTGCTCTTGCCGGCACCTGAGGGGCCGACGATGGCGATCCGTTCACCCGATTTCACAGCAAGCGTGATAGGCCCCAGTGAAACATGGCCGGGTTGCGAGGGATAAGCAAAGCTGAGCGCCTCAAGCGCGATTGCGCCTCTGGACGTGGATGGAAGCGGCTTGGGGTCAGCCGGGTCGACCACGGAGGGTTTTGTTTCAAGGAGTTCGGCAATGCGACCAGCCGCGCCTGCCGCCGCCGAGACCTCGGTCCAGACCTCGGAAAGCTGGCTGAGGGAACTTGCGGCAAAGACAGCATAAAGAATGAATTGCGACAGGCGTCCGCCGCTCATCGTGCCTTCAATGACGGCCTGTGCACCGAGCCAGAGAATGCCGATGACGCTGGCGAAAATGAAGAAGATCGCGACCGCCGTAAGCATTGCCCGTGCCCTGAGTGAATCACGTGCGGTACCATAGGCCACCTCCACTGCCGCCCCGTAGAACTGCCGCACACGGCCACCAGCGCCGAAAATCTGCATGGTCCGGGAGGCGCCGATCTGCTCAGTTGCATAGGCCGAGGTTTCCGCCAGCGCATCCTGTGCCTCGCGCGAGCGCCTGCGGACAGAACGGCCTGCCCCGATCAATGGCAGTACAATCAGCGGGATCGCGATCAGAACCAGCAAAGACAGGCGTGGCGAGGTCCAGACCATCATGGCCGTCGCTCCCAGAAACAGCACGAAATTACGCAATGCGATCGAAGCGCTGGCACCAAAGGCGGATTTCAGCTGGGTTGTATCCGCCGAGAGCCGCGACACCAGCTCCCCGGACCGCGAGCGATCATAGAACGCGGCATCAAGCCGTGTCAGATGATCGAAGACCGCGGCACGCAGATCCGCCACCACCCGTTCACCGAAGGTCATCACGAAATAATAGCGCAGGGAGCTTGCGACCGCGAGAACGCCGACAACAGCGAGCAGCAAGCCAAAATATGCACTGATCAGATTGGCATTTTCAGCGGTGAAGCCGAAATCCACCACGCGGCGCACCGCAATCGGGATCATCAGTGTCGCAGCCGAAGCAAGCGCCAGCGCTGCGACACCGGCAGCGATGCGGCCCTTGTGGCGCAACGCATACGGAATCAGCGGAAGCAGGCTCTTCAAGGATGTGCGCGTTTTAGGTGCGGGCTTATCGCCGATGTCAGCCATAACAGTTTCCAGATCAACAGATATCCCGTTTCGTTGCCACAGATCACAGGGATCGGAAAGCGCAATGATTGGGCAGGCAATGCGACAAATCCGCAAGGGTCACGTAGCAAATCGCGGATTGGGCCGATGCAAAGGCTTGCCATCTCGCGGCTCTGACAGCATGTCTTGCTGATGGTCGATTCAACCACTCCCGCCTCTCTGATCATTGATATCACTGGCATGCATTGTGCAGGCTGCGCCAGCGTGGTGGAAAAGGTGCTGGAGCGTCTCGTCGGTCCTGGCCAGGCCAGCGTGAGCATGGTGCTGGAACGTGCCGATATCCGCGGCCCTGTGGATGCTGCTGCGGCGGTCGCTGCCATCGAGGCGGCGGGCTATGGTGCCAGCCTGCGCTCAGGGTCAGCAGAGGAACGCCGCCTGCAGCGACTGAAGCGCGAGGCAGAGCGTCAGTCCGAAGATCGCAGGACATTCGGGCTTTTCGTTCTTGCGGCACTCCTGCTTGTGCCATTTCTGCTGGATATGGGTGCCGCCTTGCTGGGCTATGGCCACGGCGCGCTGCTGGCGCCATGGTTGCAGCTGGTTCTTGCCACGCCGGTGCAGTTCCTCTGCGGCTGGCGCTTTATCAGGGGTGCGGCTCAGGCCATGCGCCGCCGTGCCGCCAATATGGATGTGCTGGTGGCATTGGGAACGCTGACGGCCTTTGGCCTGAGCGCATGGCGTGTTCTGGCAGGGGAGGCCTTGAATGGCCATACCAATCCGGGCCAGGCCTTGTATTTCGAAGGTGCCGTTGCGATTATTGCCTTTGTGCTTTTCGGCAAGGTTCTTGAGGCCAATGCCCGCGCTGAAACAACGGATGCGCTGACGGCGCTGTGGCGAGAACAGGGTACGAGCGTTCTTGTATTCCGTGCAGGCGCATGGATCGAAACGCCTGTTGCAAGCCTGATGATTGGTGAGCCTTTCGCCGTCAAAGCAGGGGAACGTGCTGCGGCAGATGGCTTTGTCACCCGTGGACAGAGCGAGATGGATGAAAGCCTTGTGACAGGCGAAAGCCTGCCGCAGCTGAAATCTATAGGGTCAAAGGTGATTTCAGGCGCTTTGAATGGCAATGGTGTACTGACCGTTGAAGCCACCGCCGTGGGCGAGGATACAACACTGGCCCGCATCGCCCGGATGGTTGAGACAGCTCAGCTTGGCAAGGCCCCTGCGCAGCAACTGGCGGACCGTATCTCTGCTGTCTTCGTGCCCGCAGTCCTGCTTGTCGCGCTTGCTGCGGGACTTGTCTGGTGGTGGCTTGGTTTCCCTGAAACGGCGATTGTCGCTGCGGTCTCCGTGCTGGTGGTCTCGTGCCCCTGCGCACTGGGTCTGGCGACCCCAGTAGCGCTGGTGGCCGGCATGGGTTCTGCCGCAAAGGCAGGCATTCTCATCCGTGACAGTGCCGCGCTGGAGATGGCCGCGCGCATTGATACCATCGCCTTTGACAAGACCGGCACGCTGACCGAAGGCAAACCAAGGCTTGCCGCGATATCAGCACCGGGCGTTGGGCCCGAGGATGCATTGAAACTGGCGCTGGCGCTCTCGCTGGGCGGTGAGCATCCTCTGGCCGCTGCCATTCGCGATGCGGCGGCTGACCGCGAGATCAGCGCGGAGCCCGCAGATGCCCTGACAATTATTCCGGGCAGTGGCGCGACGGGCCTTATCAATGGCGTCCCAGCTTATCTGGGTTCCGCCGATTATATTCGTTCCATGGGTATTTCTCTCGGTGTGCTGGAGCAGGTGATCAGTCGTGATCCGGGCTTTGGCGAGGCGCAAACCGTGTCCTGGCTGGCGGGCGCGGGCCGTGTCATCGGTGCGATGGCTTTTGTGGATGGTATCCGCTCCCATGCGGAACAGGTCGTGGAAGGCTTGAAACGCGAAGGCCTGACGCTTGTGATGCTTTCCGGGGACCGGAAAAGTGCGGCGCAAGCGGTTGGCACAAAACTCGGCATTTCCGATGTGCGCGCTGCTCTCAACCCGGCCTCCAAGGTGGCGGCGTTGAAAGCCCTCGCATCCGAAGGCAAGGTCACCGCCATGGTTGGTGATGGCTTGAATGATACGCCTGCACTTGCGGCCGCAGAACTGGGGATCGCGCTGGCGAGCGGAACACATGCGGCCCGCGCTGCGGCAGGGATCACGCTGATGCGGCCCGATCTGCGCCTTGTGTCCAAAGCGCTGCACGTGGCCCGTGAAACCAGCGCTGTTATCCGTCAGAATCTTTGGCTGGCGTTTCTGTTCAACGGCATCGGCATCCCTTTGGCCGCACTGGGCTATCTCACGCCAGCACTCGCGGGCGCTGCCATGGCGGCCTCCTCCGTATCGGTGGTTCTGAATGCCCTGCGGTTGTCGAGAAAGCGCTTCTAGGTGTTAGATCCAGCCACCGAGTTCGCGCAGAGCCACGTTTTTCATCACCTTGATGCCCAACTCACTATCGTTGAGACAGGGGATGTACGCAAATTTTTCGCCGCCATTATGCAGGAAAATCTCGCGATTCTCGACATCAAGCTCCTCAAGTGTTTCCAGGCAATCCGCCGAGAAGCCTGGTGCAAGCATTGCCATCGTCTTGACGCCGGATTTTGCAAGCTCTTCAACCGTCTCGTCGGTATAGGGCTTCAGCCATTGCTCCGGTCCAAAGCGGGACTGGAAGGTCTGGCGGAAACGCTCCTTCGGCCATTGGAGTGTTTCGCGAAGCAGACGGGCCGTCTTGACGCACTGGCAATGGTAGGGATCGCCTTTCAGGAGATAGCGCTGGGGAACGCCATGAAAGGAGGCGAGCAGGATATCCGGCTCGAAATCGAGTGTGGCCAGGTGCTCGTGCACGCTCGATGCCAGTGCATCGATGTAGATCGGATCATCATGCCAGGGCGGCGCCACACGCACCGCAGGTTGCCATTCCATCACCATCAACTGGCGGAACGCTTCATCGGCGGCGGTCGCAGTGGTTGCAACAGAATATTGCGGATACATCGGCAACAGAAGAATGCGGTCACAGCCTCGTTTCAGGAGGCGCTCGATGGCGGGGCCGGTGGCAGGGTTACCGTAACGCATGGCAAAATCGACAATGATGCGGTCCGAGTGGGGTGCTAGCTCTGCGGCCAGTTTTTCTGCCTGGCTGCGGGTGATGGTCAGCAGCGGGCCTTCATTGCGCTCGTTGTTCCAGATCGAGGCGTAATCCTTGCCTTTCTTGCCGGGGCGCACCGAAAGGATGATGCCCTGCAGAATCGGTTGCCAGAGAGCGGCGGGCCAGTCGATCACGCGTTTGTCAGAAAGAAATTCTGAAAGATAGCGCCGCATGGGCCAATAACCGGTGCCATCAGGGGTGCCCAGATTGAGCACAAGCACGCCCACCTTGCCGCCCATGACGCGCCCGCCGCTGACAAAGCCGGGATGGTCCGCCGGTAGCTTGAAGGTACGAAAAGCATCCTCGCGCGGGTCTGGCGCGGTGACCTGTCTGACTGCAGAGACTTCAGCAACCTTTTCGGCTGCTTTTGAAATCGTCTTCGCAGCAGATTTCTTTATCGCAGGGCGCGGCTTGGCACTCATTTTTAGAAGGGCTCCAGAAAACAGACAATGCGCGATCTAAGGCGGTCGCCTCCACTTGTCGAGAAGCCTTGTTGGCGCAGTGCGGTTCAGCATGCCCTTGCATCCCTCATCACTCCTCTCCATATTCACGATTGAAGCGCCGCAACATCAGCTGCAAAGCTGGAATATGGGCTTCATTCATTCGAGGTGCCGCTGAAGGGTTTTCGCTCTGATGGGCTTCGGAGTTCACAGATGAGCCGCGTACCGACGTTCAATTCTCCCTATCTGCTTGGTTTCGATGAAATCGAGCGCACCCTTGACCGTGTGGCGAAAGCCTCCGGTGATGGCTATCCGCCCTATAATATCGAGCGCTTGCCGCGCACCGAGCGAGAACCCGAACGGCTGCGAATTACGCTTGCCGTTGCAGGTTTCACCCGCGATCAGCTCGAAATTCTGCTGGAAGAGGGGCAACTCGTTATCCGTGGCCGCCAGATCGATGACAAGACGCGCCATTATCTGCACCGGGGCATCGCCGCCCGTCAGTTCCAGCGGGTTTTCCTGCTGGCTGATGGCATGGAGGTTCTGGGAGCCGATCTTGCCAATGGCCTGTTGTCGGTTGATCTCGTGCGCCCGGAACCCGAGCGCATCATCCGGCGGATCGATATCGTCGAGCGGGACTGAAACCTCTTCAGCATTTTGAAACATCTCGGGCGCAGCATGCTGATGTCGGGATATTTCCGAAGGAGTCATGAAGCGTCTTTTTAATGCACCTGGGAAATCAGGCGAACAGAGCTGCCAGAAAGGGGCTTTGACCATGAACGGAAGAACAAAATCAGAGGTGCAAATCGCGCAGAGGGAGCAAGTCGGCAAGACAATGCCTGCTTCAGCCACCGAAGTGACACCCCAACAGCTCGCCATGATTGGCGAAGGCCATATCGCTTATCTCAAGCTGATGAAATCGGAAGATATCCGCAAGGTCTTTCCCGATGCGCCCAATCTCGCACCCGGTCTCCAGCTGTTTGCTTTGCTGGGGGCAGATGGCGCTCCCATTCTCTTGGCTGACAGCAAGGCCGCTGCACTTGCCAATGCCTGGGAACAGGAATTGCAGACCGTCAGCGTGCACTGACCTAATCAATATCCTCCGTAGCGGATATCTGCGGAGGTTCTGGCAAGGCTTTTGCCAGATTCTTTCCAGCCTTCGTCGCATTTACCAAGCGCAGAGGAGGCGGTTGATCCGCACCTTGATGGGTAAGGCTGCACAAGGTGTTCAAGCCCGGCGCGTCTTGTGGCAAGGCAAGCTTTGCAGCCGCATCCTTACAGGCGACCCAATCGGGTCGCCGTCCCAGCAGATAGTCGATACGGGCATAAAACAGCCGAAAGCCCCCCAGAAAAGTCTGGTTTTCCCGAAATCGTTCGCTGAAATTACCAGAGCGTGTGGAGCCGCGCTGGATCACACGCAACGCGGCGCTCGCACCTTCGCTGTTCTCATTGGCCGAAAATGTCCAGCGGTCTTCTCCCTCTGCCGTTGCAAGCACGGCGTAGATGAAGAACTTGCGCCGGGCGACAAAGCCGGAGCGATTGTACTCCACGGAGATATCACCGGGGTCTGAATGCTTCACCACAGCTTCAGCGGCGGCTATGACACGGGCTTTGCTTTCGCCCGGCCAGATGCGTGTGGATTCTTTCAGCCAGTCCGCATGGTTGACCGCCCGTTCGCCCCGCGAGCAGCCGATGGCCAGAAAAGCCAGTGCTATGACAAGAAGATTGCGCATAACCCTATGTAAGCGCGAATGAGACCGCCAAGTCACCCTGAGGAATCACGGGCTTCTGCCACAAACGACAGGGCGTTCTCGGCATTGACCTTACATTCGGAAGTCATCACCCAGATAAAGCCTTCGAACATCGGGGTGATCAATCACCTCTTGCGGCTTGCCCTCCATCAGCACTTTGCCGGAATGGATGATATAGGCGCGGTCGGTGAGGGCCAGTGTCTCCCTGACGTTGTGGTCGGTGATCAGAACGCCAATGCCCCGGGCTTTCAGATGATGCACGAGGTTCTGGATATCCCCCACGGCAATCGGATCAATCCCCGCGAAGGGCTCGTCCAGCAGCATGAATTTCGGACGTCCTGCCAGCGCGCGCGCGATTTCGCAGCGTCGGCGTTCACCGCCTGAAAGAGCGATGGCCGGTGACTTTCTAAGCCGTGTGATGTTGAATTCCGCGAGCAACTCATCAAGCTGCTCTTCGCGCCGCTTGCGGTTTGGTTCCACCACCTGCAAGACAGCACGGATATTGTCCTCGACGGTCAAGCCGCGAAAAATTGAGGCTTCCTGCGGCAGATAGCCGATTCCAAGCCGCGCCCGGCGATACATTGGCAATGGCGTGATGTTGTTGCCCTCAAGGCTGACCTCGCCTGAATCGGCCTCAAGCAGGCCGGTGATCATGTAGAAAGCAGTGGTTTTTCCTGCACCATTGGGGCCAAGCAGACCAACCGCCTCGCCCTTGCGCACATTGAGGCTGACGCCGTTGACGACCCGGCGGCCCTTGAAGCTTTTGGTCAGGCCAAATGCAGCCAGCATGTCAGACCCGCTGACAGCCTGCGCTGGTGGCTCGGGGACATCCGTATTTTCCGGCGCAGCCATGCCCGGGTGTTCAAGTCCGAATGATGCGTCCAGATCATCCAGTGATCTGTTGGGCATCCTGCGTGCTGCGGCGTCCGGCTTTTTGCGTTTCCAGAAAGAAAAATTCACGAGGTCTGTTCCGTTCTCCATGCCGCCTTTGATGGCTGGATCAAGTTCAGGCAGATAAGAGGCATTTCAACAAAAGAATGTTGCAACACGCCCTAGGACGGAACGCCTGCATTCGCAATCACTGAAAGGCGACAGGCGGGGTGATCAGTTCGTGGCAGGTGTATTTTTCCGGTCCTGTTTTTTCGGCTGTGGTGAATCCTGGCTGCCCGGCGTGAACACGCCTTGCACGCGACCTCCCGGTGTCGGATTGGTGATGGTGGCGAGCGAAGCCTCCGTATCATAGGTCATCAATTCACCACGCTGGACATTGGGCCCGTCTGCCACGACGGCGTTGCCTTTGAGGATGACTTTCTTGCCAATGGCGTCATAGATCATCTCGTTGGCGGTCGCCGTCTGGGTGCCATTGACGACGCTGATGGGGCCTTTGAATTCAATGCGCTTCAACGCGCCATCCTGTGCGGGCGCGGCGGCTGGTGCAGCGGTGTTGCGCGCTGTCGCAGGGGGCTTCTTCTGCTCGTCGCTTTTCTTGCCGTCATAGAAGATCGTCATCACGCTCGAGCGCGTGGTGGTGGTTCCACGCACCGCAATCACATCACCGCTGTAAATCGCCTTCTGCTCCTTGTCGAAAACCTCGAGCTTGTTGGCATCAATCCGAATGGGGTCCTTGGAATTGCCACCGAAATTGCCGAACGGGTCTGCCCGCTTGGCAGGAGCGGCGGGGGGTTGGGCAGCAGCAGGTTGCGCTGCTTGAGGCTGGACCTTGGTCTGGGCCTGCGCCTGAGAAAAGACAATCGTGCCAGGAATGACCAGGCAGAAAGTCACGGCAAGAATGAAAGGGGCAGTTGGTTTCATTGCGTTTTGCTTTCCTTGACGGGCTGCACAGGTTCTTCTGCCGGCACAAACACTGACCGTACCCTGCCCTCGAAGATCACGACCTTCGCATTGTCTTTGACGTCAACCTGGTTGGCGGAAATCGTGCCGGTTTTGGATCGTACGGTCACAGGTTCGAATGAAACGATATCACCGCTCTTCATGTTGACCTGTGCCGAGAGCATATCGACCTCGTATCCGCTATCGGTCCGGACACGCACATTACCCTTGAGATCGAGCCGGTCTGCGCCCTGATCGAACTTGCCCCAATCCGAGGTGAGGCGGGCAAAACTGTTCTTTTCCTGCTCCATGCGCCCTGTGAGCTGGTTGAGTTCGACAATGCTTGGTGCCTTGATATCCTGAATCGCTTCGCG
>JANNRX010000126.1:0-6493 GCA_031401875.1 Hyphomicrobiales bacterium
TGGAAACTGCAGGATGCCAAGGCGCGTTTCAGCGAGGTGGTGAGACTCGCCCGATCAGAAGGGCCGCAGCACGTCACCGTGCATGGCCGCGATGGTGTCGTCGTGGTCTCGGCGGATGAATTCGCCAGACTCAAACATCCGGTGAAGGAGACGCGTACCGGGGCGGCGCTGATCGAGGCACTTCGCCATCTGCGTGGATTTGAGGTCGAGCGCGAGAGTGTGCTCTCCCCAATCAGACCAGACGTGACATTCGACTGAAAGCGAAATCGTGGCAGGTTTTTTGCTCGATACCAATGTGATCAGTGAATTCGGTCGTGATCAACCGTCGAGACGCATCCTCGACTTTCTCGCGGAAAAGCCGCTGGAAACGCTCTTTGTGTCCGATATCGTGCTTGCAGAAATCAGATTTGGCATCGAGCTTCTCGACGACAAGGCGCGCCGCAGACACTATGATAATGTCTTGAACAATGACATCCGCCCAATGTTCGCCGAACGCATCCTGTCCGCTGGTGAGGAGACATGGTTGATCTGGAAGCGCATCGAGCGCGCTGGACGCCTTAGACGATACACATTCCAGCAGCCCGATCTCATCATCGCAGCTTTGGCTTTGGAGCACGATATAACAATCGTTACGCGAGATGTTGTGCCTTTCCAGCAAGCTGGTGTGCGGCACATCAATCCCTGGACTTAGAGCCCGCTCAGATCGAGGCTTCGATCCACTTCTGGATATCGCCGCGCGAACCGGCTCCCACCTTGGTGTTGACGTGCTTGCCGCCCTTGAACACCATGAGCGTGGGGATGGAGCGGATACCGACGCTGCCGGCTACTTCGGGATTTTCGTCGATATTGATTTTGACGATCTTCACCTTGTCGCCCATTTCCATGGCGATGGATTCGAGATGCGGCGCGATCATGCGGCAGGGGCCGCACCATTCCGCCCAGAAATCGACAACGACAGGCGTATCGGATCCAAGCACGTCATTCTGGAACGTCGCGTCGGTCACCTTGATCGTGTTATCGCCCATGATTGGTCTCTCTTTCCTGCAATAGATTCGATTTATCGAAAAAGAACGTAGGAATGGGCCGCCTCAAGGTCAAGTGAATGCGGGATTTGTTCACGCCAGCTTGATGGTGGCGAGGGCCTGCGCAAGCTTTTCCGGCGGGATGACGGCAATTGCAGGCAGGGCAGTCCAGACGATGGCGGCTTCAACCGTCCTGCCCGGGTAGAGATCCCGCAGCAGGGCGTCATAGACCGCGATCTGGGCAAGATGGCTTTTGGGCACATCATCCGTATCGCGCGGCGGCCTTCCCGTCTTGTAATCGACAAGCATCACCCGCTCCGGGGTAATGGCGAGCCGGTCCATGCGGCCCGCGACGTCGAGGTCCTGGCCATCAATCGTGATGCGGCCCGCAATATCGACCTCCGTTCTTGCCTCTCCGGAAAACAGGATTGCAAGCCTCGAGTCCGCCATCAGGGTGAGTGTGCTGTGGATGGCTTCGCCGACGGCTGCTTCAGGCAATGCCGGAAAGCGCGCCGTCGCAAGGGCGCGGGCAACAGGGGAGCGTTTCTCCGCTGCCAGATCGGGCAGATGTTGCAGAAGATGGTGAATGAGGTCGCCACGCAATCTTGCGTTGATCCGCGCTGTGGCAGTCTCGCGCAAAGCGGGTGGTTCGGCGGCGTCCGCAATGCGAGAGGGGCGCAGCGGCGGGGGGCGTGGAAGATCAGCTGTCGCCGCCCTGTGCAGCCATTCCGGCAGCATGGAGGGCATGGGCGCGATGTCATCCTGCGCGGCAGGCAGCGGCTTGCGGGCGACTGTCCGCCATTGCAGGACGGATCCCTCTCCGGCTTCGTCGGGAATGTCGGCTGCATGGGCATGTCCCGCCAGTGCAGCCTCGATCAGGCTGTACCAGTTTTGCTCGGGCGGGTTCTGGTGGCCTCTGGCCCCTGCGATATAGAGCCGGTCCCTGGCGCGTGTCAGCGCAACATACAAGAGCCGTCTGCTCTCCGCCAGGCTCTGGGTTTCCACCTCGGTTTTCGCATTCGTGACACGGTCCGGATTGGCATTCTTGTTGGGCGACCAGACCGCGCTTGCGGGATCGCCCGCCTCGATTTCAACGAGCCGCGGCCCCTGCTTGCCCGCCGGTTTGTGAAACACATCAGCGAGGATCACGATGCGCGCCTCCAGGCCTTTGGATGCATGCACCGTCATCACCCGCACCCGACCGTGGGCCTCTTCCATGTCGCGTTTGACATCGGTTTCGCTCACGGCCATCGCTTCGATGAAGCCAAGCAGCGAGGGCGGATGGCTGGCCTGCCACTGCCGGAGCTGGGCCAGAAACACGGTCATCGCTTCTTCTGCATCGGGGCCGAGGCGTGCGGCGAGCCGCTTTCGGCCACCATCGACTGACAGGCAATGCATGTAAAAAGCATGGGGATCAAGCTGCTGAGACAGCGTACGCCAGTGCATCAGCCTGGATACGGCTTGTCCAAGATGCGGATGATCCACCGCTTTGGCCTGAAGGGAAGCCCACAGACTGATGAGTCCCCGCCCGTTCGCAAGCCGCAGCAGATCCTCTTCCGTGAGGCCCACAAGGGGCGATTTCAGCAGTGCCGCAAGGGTCAGGTCATCCTCCGCGAGCAGGCAGAAGCGGCCGAGCGCCAGCAGGTCCAGCACCGCGATCTGCTCTTTCAGCTTCATGCGGTCTGCGCCGGCCACCGGCACGCCCTGTTGCTTCAGCGCCTTGATGACACCGTTGAAAATATCGCCGCGGCTGCGCACCAGAATTAGGATGTCGCCGGGCGTGATCAGCCTGCCGTCATCCTCGAATCGCGTCCCGCTTGCGCTCCAGTGGGCAATGCGCCGGGCGATGCGGCGCGCCAGTTTCTGCGATGGCGCTTCGGCGGGAACGGAATCAACCGGTTCGGCGGCATCGCGCTGCTCGGTCTTCTCGCCGATGATCGGCGGCCACAACTCCACCAGTCCTGGCGCGCCGAGGCGGTTGCTGGTGTGCACCGTCGGTTCATTGGCGCTGGAGAGGCCGTGATAGCGCGCGCTTTCCGAGAAAACTTGATCCACCATGGCAAGCACATCATCCACGGTGCGGTACGAGGTTTGCAGTGGCACCGCAGCAAAGCCGTGTGGATCGTCAGCATTCTGATTGAAGGCATCGATACGCTGCTTGAAATGGCGGCGCGCGCCATCAAATTCTTCGGGTTTGGCGCCTTGAAAGCCGAAGATCGACTGCTTTTCGTCACCCACGGCAAAGATCGTGCGTTGCAGAAGTGCTATGGCCTGCGCTGATTGCGGCCTTGCTCCTTCGCCAGCAAAGAAATCGTCGCTGATGGCTTTGACAATCGCCCATTGCTCCGGGCTGGTGTCCTGCGCTTCATCAACCAGCACGTGATCGAGCCTCTGATCAAGCTTGTAGAGCACCCATTTTGCCGTGTCTTCAGTCAGCAGTGTCACCACCTTGTCGATAAGATCGGGAAAATCGAGGCGGCCAAGACGGCGTTTTTCGGCCCGGTAGCGGGCATTCACCGCATCGGCCAGCGCGATGATGGCTTCGGTGCGGTCGGCGACCGCGATGGCGTTGCGTTTCTGCATCAGCGTGTGAACGCGTTCGCGCTCTGCCAGCATGGTTTCGGTCAGATCAGGCCTCGCCTTGCGCAGGCCATCTGAGACGAACCAGCCCTTGTCGAGGCGTGGCTGTAACTCTGCTGTGAGGAAAACCTTGAGGTAGCTGGAGAGCATCTGCTCTCCTTGCGCTTCTGACCCCGCCTCAAGAGCTTCAGCCATATCCTTGTCGCGGGTTTTGCCGGAAGACCTCAGCCAATCGCGGATTGCACGCCAGTCCGTGCTGTAGAGCGCCTGCGTCAGAACCTCTCGCTCGGCGTTCTCAGTCGTTTCACCCGGTTTGATCCCAAGCTTTTGCCGCAGGGGCGAGACAGCGAATTTTGTTTCCAGCATTGGAGGCGCAGGCGCGCGGCGGTGCCGCATGAATTCCCGCAGGGCATCGCGGAAGCCGCCTTCGCCTGCCGCTGATGTGGCCGCGATCAGCGCCTTGCCGAGGCTGCCGCCGCTATCCGTCAATGCCGTGTTCAGCGTGGCGGTGATGGCCGCCTCGGTGATCGCACCCTGCTCGGCATCATCGAGCACCTTGAAGCGCGCGGGCACCCCGGCCTCGAACGGAAACAGATGCAGCAGCCGTTCGCAGAAACCATGGATTGTCTGGATCTTCAGGCCGCCCGGCGTCTCGACAGCACGGGCGAACAGCCGCCGCGCCTTGGGCAGATCGCCAGGGCGTAGTGGTTCCCCGGTCATCGTTTCGATAGCTGCGGCAAGGCCTGCGTCATCCAGCGCCACCCATGCGCCCAGCGCTTCGAAAATCTTGTTCTGCATGTTGGCGGCGGCGGCCTTGGTGAAGGTGACGCACAGAATGCGTGCCGGGTCCGCGCCCGCCAGCAGCAGCCGCACGACGCGGGCTGTCAGCACCGTGGTTTTGCCGGAGCCCGCATTGGCGCTGACCCCAGACGGAGTGGCGCGGATCAGCGGCTTTGCGTTGTTCAGGCGAAATGAGCGACATATTGCCTTTCGTTTGTCATTCCCGACGCCCAAAGGGCGAGCGGGAATCCAGAAAAACCATCAAGCCGCAAGGACATCTGGATTCCCGGTCTGCGCTTCGCTTCGCCGGGAATGACAGGAAAGGCCTTGTCGAAGCTTCATCCAATCCCTAACAACTTCGCTTTGTTCCAGCCAAGCGAAAATCAAAAATGTCCAATGCAAAACTGACTGATCCCCGCCGCCCGCGCGGACTTGGCGACCTGGGGCCGGGCGAGATCGCGTCGCAGCGCCAGATGCTGGAGACGATCCGCCAGGTCTACGAGCGCTACGGCTTCGAGGCGGTGGAGACGCCCTATCTCGAATACACCGACGCCTTGGGCAAGTTCCTGCCGGATCAGGACCGGCCGAACGCGGGTGTGTTCTCGTTGCAGGACGACGACGAGCAATGGATGAGCCTGCGCTATGACCTGACGGCTCCCTTGGCACGCTACGTTGCAGAGAATTTCGACAAGCTGCCGAAGCCCTATCGGTCGTATCGTGTTGGCCCGGTGTTCCGCAACGAGAAGCCGGGGCCGGGGCGGTTCCGGCAATTCATGCAGTTCGATGCCGATACGGTGGGGGCCTCAAGCGTCGCGGCGGATGCCGAGAACTGCATGATGTTCGCGGACGCCATGGAGGCGCTGGGCATTCCGCGTGGGTCCTATGTGGTCAAGGTGAACAACCGTAAGGTGCTTGATGGCGTGATGGAGGCCATCGGCATTGGCGGGCCGGAGTATGCTGCGACGCGGCTGACGGTGCTCCGGGCGATTGACAAGATGGACAAGTTTCCGGTGGAAGAGATCTGGAAGCTGCTCGGTCCGGGTCGGCTGGACGAGAGCGGTGATTTCACGAAGGGCGCGGGGCTAAATGACAAGCAGATATACAGGGTCGTAAATTTCTCCTTCGGTTCGCTGGACTATAAATCAGCATTTGAAAATGAAAATTCAAAGGTTAATTTTGCATTAAACACAAGTAGTATGTTACGTAATATAGTTGAAGCTTTTCCAGAAAGTAAAAAATTAAAAGAAGGAATGTCTGAATTAATGGATTTTTCTGGTATAGTGTCGAATTCGGACTATCGTAATGACCGCATCCGCATCGACACCTCCGTCGTCCGTGGCCTCGAATACTACACCGGCCCGGTCTACGAGGTTGAACTCACCTTCGATATCCCCGACGAAATCGGCAAGCCCGTGCGCTTCGGCAGTGTCGGCGGCGGCGGGCGTTATGATGGGCTGATCGGGCGCTTCCGTGCCGAGGATGTGCCGGCCACCGGCATCTCCATCGGCGTCTCGCGCTTGCAGGCGGCGCTCACGCATCTGGGCAAATTGAAGAGCGAGCCGCCGCAAGGACCGGTCGTCGTGACCGTGATGGATAAGACCCGCATCGGCGAGTATCAGGCGATGGTCAGCGAACTCCGCAATGCTGGTCTTCGCGCCGAGCTTTATCTCGGGGATGCCGCAGGCTTTGGTGCGCAGATGAAATATTGCAACCGCCGCAATGCGCCGCTCGCTGTCATACAAGGGTCGGATGAGGCCGCTAAAGGCGAAGTGCAGATCAAGGATCTGGTCAAGGGCGCGGCCCTCGCCGAAGTCGCGAAAACGATCACAGACCGCGAGGTCTATCTCGCACGGCAGGCCGAGGTTCAGTATGCAGTGAAGCGTGAGGACCTGGTGGCCAAGGTGCGGGAAGCGCTGGGAATCTAGCGGCCTGCGGAGGTGGTGTGCGTCCTTCGAGGCTCCACTTCGCTGCGCACCTCAGCGACTGTGTTGTCTGTCAAGCTGGCACCCATGGTTTTTGGTCTCTGAGGATAGCGTTTGCGATGGTGACGAGGCGTCTGGCCACGGCGATGAGGGCGACCATTTTGGGCTTCCCGGCGGCAACAAGGCGCT
>JANNRX010000127.1:0-1568 GCA_031401875.1 Hyphomicrobiales bacterium
CCGAAAGACATTTCCCAGGGCCCCTTCACCGGGCGTTTAGCGATGGCGATCAGGCCGATGGCCTCATCAATCAGGCTTTCAGAGATATCGAGGGCTTTCTCTGGGTGATAACCCGGCAGGTCGAAGGGGGCATCCAGGTCGCCGGTGAAGGGGCCCTGGGAAATGTCTTTCGGCACATCGATGAGCACCGGGCCGGGACGGCCGGTGGTGGCGATGTGGTAGGCCTCGCGGGTGATGCGCGGCAGGTCGTTCGAGTTGCGCACCAAGTAGTTGTGCTTCACCACGGGAATCGTGATGCCGAAGATGTCTGCTTCCTGGAATGCGTCCTTGCCGAGCATCCACGTCACGGTCTGTCCGGAAATCACGAGCATGGGCACGGAATCCATCATCGCGGTCATCAGGCCGGTGACCGTGTTGCCCGCGCCGGGGCCGGAGGTGACGAGCACAGCTGCCGGGCGGCCTGTAGCGCGTGCGTAGCCGTCGGCCATGTGCACGGCTCCCTGCTCGTGGCGGACCAAGACGAACTTGATCTTGGTCTTCACTGTTTCGAGGGCATCGAATATGGGAATCGCCGCGCCACCGGAGTAGCCGAAGATGTATTCGATGCCGAGGGCATCCAGGGTTTTGATTAACGATTGTGCTCCGTCAAGCTGCTGATCACTCATGAAAATTGCGGTTTGAGCGGGCAAATTAGGAGCTTGGTGCGATGATTGCAATCGAAAATTGATTATTTTTCAGCAAATGTCCGACTATTTTGTTTTTATGATGAGAGAAAATGCAAAATTATCCGCAAGATCTGATCAGTAAGGTGCCGGACTTAAAAAGCTGATTCTTCTGATTGGCGTCCATGCAGGTCTAGAAGGTGCGGAATTCCACATAGTAATGCCTGCGAATGTGGGTATCATTGACTCGTGCATGTTCTCGTTACCGGAGCCAACGGCTACATCGGCTTGCGGTTGATTCAGGCGCTACTGGATGGCGGCCATGAGATCACGGCGATCATCCGGGACCGTCGGCGATTTCCAATAGCTCAATTCGGGGTGAACGAAACGCGACTGCGCATCGTCGAGGTAGATTTTCTGGATGCGGCGAGTTTGGGAAGTCTTCCGGAGCGGGTGGATGCCTCCTATTACTTGATCCACTCGATGGGTTCGGGCGGTGATTTTGCCCGCAAGGAGGAACAGTGCGCGGCGAATTTCTCTTCTGCGGCCAAGGCGTGCAAATGGAAACGGATCATCTATTTGGGAGGGCTCGCGGCGGACGAAGGCCCGCTTTCTGAGCATTTGTCATCGCGCCGTCGGGTGGAGGGAATCCTCCGTGCATCCGGCGTGCCGCTCACGGTGCTGAGGGCGTCGATCATCGTGGGCTCGGGTTCGGCCTCGTTTGAAATCATCCGCGATCTCGCCGAAAAGCTGCCGGTCCTCGTCACGCCGCGTTGGGTGCACACGCACTGCCAACCGATCGCCATCCGCAATGTTTTGGATTATTTGACGGGCCTTTTGGAGCACCCGGAAACCGCGCATGGTTCCTATGACATCGGCGGTCCAGAGGTGATGAGTTATCTCGAC
>JANNRX010000128.1:0-17226 GCA_031401875.1 Hyphomicrobiales bacterium
AGAAGAACACGATCAGCGGCGATGATATTATCAAACCGCTACTCGATCAGGCAACATGGCGCACGCTGACCCAATACGCGACCGGCGATGATCGCGATGGGCTCACCAGCATTCGCTGCAGTGTCACGCCCTATCCGGAACCATTCGGCTCATGGGTGCCATCGCACAAGGGCTACCACCGCATGACCAAGGAGGTTGAGATCGGCCTCGACAGCGGCGCGAACGAATCCGCCCAGCATCTTGCCGTTGCGCTCCGCCAGCGACTGCAGCAACTGGCCTACGGCAGGACACTGAACGCCTCGGACACGCTGATGACGGACCTCTCTTTCGGCGGGCTTATCCACACGTCTTATCTCGCCTCGCGACCAACTGGCGAGAAGGCCAAACCGACATCGCAGGATCGAATCCGTCAGCAGATCGCCGAGTGGATCGCAGCGAGCAGCATCACCACCCCGCAGCCGCGCCTTATCAGGGCTATCGCCGCTGAGCCTGTGCCGGAGCGAGAGCTTCAGGAGTACGTGTCTGTCAGACGCCGTCGCCGGGCGACCCTGCGCAACCGCTTCCGCAACCTTGAATCGGTCAGTGTGGCGGGATGGACCCTGGCCGGTGCGGCCTTGGCACTCACACTGATTGTTCCTACGGAAATTTGGATTCGGCCATACACCCGCGCCACTAATCATCTCACGGCGATGCGGGCCGTCTTTGACGAAGAGCTTACGATGAGGACCACTGATGCCGTTGCCGCAAGTTCCTATGCCGTAATGCTGGCCGCCTCCGGTGCTCTTGACAATGAAAGTAAAATTCAGGACCTACTTCGGTCAATTAATCACCCGAATACCCGCGCAGCCGTGGCGCAGCGACTTGCTTTCGCCTTCGGCGTAGCGAACAAGCCGAAGCTTGCGGAAGCTGTTGTCTCGTGGGCGCGGGGACCGGCAACCCGGCAAACTTTACCTTACATCGAAAGACTCCTCGGATTGGCGCGCCTGAGCGCCGCATATGGCCAGTTGGTAAGCCCGCATGTCGACATTCGCGGTAACCCTCTCCCGAAAGAGATGGCACGCCAAGCCAAAGCGGCCTGGTATGAAAAGCAGGATAGGGCTGGCGCGAGCCAGATCATGGTTTTCGCCTGCGAAGATTCCGACAAGCGGGCCGCAGCTGCCCTGTATCTTCCCATTCGGATCGCCCAGGCGCTGGAAGATACCAACGCGATCGGGCAATTCCCAGAAATAGCTAAGGAGGTCAGGGATTGGGGCGACGAGTTGATAAGCCGTTGCATGCCTGAGAATCTGTCGAGATCCAAGGAGGAGCACAAAAGGCATGTAGACGCCTGGGCAGTGACGCTGCTGGTGGACGTCGCACGGGATCTGCATTCCTGGGACCGGAACGACCTGGCGAGCGCAGCATTGACTGTGGCAGGCCATTTGAAAGAGCGCCCGTCTGCACCAGCAGACTCGGTGCCCGCAGCAAAGACAAGAGAGTCCGACGCCCTCTTTTATGCCACCACCATCGCACAGATCCTCAAAACCCATGACAGCAATGCCCGCGACCGTTGCGTGCGCGCGGCTATCGTCCTCGCGTCTCCGGAAGTCCTCGGTTATCCAATCAGGTCAGACAAGAACCTGTGCGAAACAACCATAACCGAGGCCAGGAACCCGAGCGAATTCTGCGCCAATAAGCGGAAACAATTTGTCTGTAGATTGCCGCCTGATTGCGCGAAAGATCCGAAGCGGTGCAGTCGTTTTCTGGAGAACCGCCGCGGGATCTATGACACCATTCAGGATGAGTGTCGAAGCGACACCACGTATGTAAACGGCAACACGCGTCCCCGTGTTCGGGAGTCATACGAGATCTGCGAGCGACACGGTGACGCAGCGACGACCTCGGCGACAGCCTCGGTCCTGTTTCTCAATCTCGAACAGAACATCGATGCCGCTCGTCGACTTATCGACAAGATGAGCGATGCAGATGACAAACTTGAAACTATCGCGAAGTTTGGACTGCCTGCAGTCAGCGTCAAGCCTGAGCTGGCGCAGGCCTTCGTTGCATCATTGACGGAAGAACTGAAGTGGAAGAGGCCTGAAGACGGTGACGAGCCGAACACGCGAGTGATGAAGCGGGAGCTCCTCAACATCCAGCTTCGGGTCGGCATCGACAAGGAGGGCACAAAAGACGCCGCCAGGCAAATTGCCTCAATCTTGAATGATGGCACGCGCCCGGTACTAAAAGTCAATGAGGCTCTGGCGGGTGCGCGTGCCCTCTTTGCTGTGCCGCAAGCGGCTGAACCTTTCCGCGTCGCCACAGATATTCTGCAGGAGTTGATCCTGGCATCAAGCGGAAGCGCTGAGGGCGGGTCCATGGAATCATCGCTACGCCGCCAGGTAGATATGAAGTCGCAGTGGAATGACGTCGAGGAGGCGATCCGCCTGCTGGCTCGTGAAACCGCCAAGGTGACCTCAGTGGAGGCAATGACGCGCGTGGTGTACAAAGCCCATCTGCAGGTAAATTTCTTGCCCGCCGAATTTGCGCGACGTTCGGGAGCTCTGGGAGCCCTTCACGCCAAGAAACGCGATTTTAATCGTGTGCTGGATGTGGCGCGCGCGACAGGCTTCCGCAGCCAGATGATTTCGGCCTACTGCCGCATACTCGGCGACCAACTGGAGAGACGGGCAAAGTCAGATATGCTTGATCTTGAAACAGAGCACGACCGCTTCGGTCTCGCGCAGACGCGCCGATGGCCACTGCCGGTGCCCGTGGCCTTTGGCAAAAAACCGCGTTTCAGCTTTGACGCAATTGTAATTCCTGGGCCACCATCGTGTTGGGCGACGCAAGAGTATGACATAGACTCGTGATTGCGGAGAGTTGTGATGAGCAGCAATGATGCGAAAAATTCCGACAGCTATCGACTCCATGCTTTTGATAGCGCCGGGCACAGATTGCAGGAACAGATCAGTGAAGAATTAAGCCCGAAGCCAGATTCCAAAAACCGGGAAAAAAAGCAAGCCCAGCAAGCTGAACTGGCGGGGGACAGCGAGACAGTCTTTGCCACGGAGTTCCAAGCGATCCAGGAACGGCGCGCCGCCAATGGTTTGAAGCCAAGCCTGCAAACGGTGGCAGCAGCAAAGCCCACGATCAAACACGATCTGGTCGGATTGGCACTTTCCGGAGGTGGTTTGCGGTCGGCTTCGTTTTGCCTTGGCGCGCTGCAGGGACTCTACCAAGCCTGCGGCCGCACCAAAGGCACGGTCAAGAACGCCAAAAAGAATGGCAGCAATGCTTCCCCGGCAGCCTCCGATCTCGCCTTTATCGACTATTTATCGACAGTATCGGGCGGCGGCTATATCGGCTCCTCGCTATCGCTTGGCATGACCAGAAGCGCCGGAGCGTTCCCGTTCGGCGACCAGCGTTCAGCGGAGGGCGATACGGTTGCGGTTCGACATCTTCGCGACAACTCGCGTTATCTGCTTCACGGCGGAATTGGCGGAATACTCTCTTTCGTTCTGGTATACCTGCGCGGCCTTGTCACGAGCCTGATCTGTGTCGCTCCGCTTTGTCTGCTGGCTGCTGCCATTCTGCTCATGCTGTTTGGGAGCTACGAATTGCTGGGAAAACCCTTTAGCCAGATTTTTCCGACCGCTGCCTTGTACAAGAGCGCTTACATGCCTTTAAGCCAATGGCTGGCGATTGTCGGGCTTGGGCTGCTTGCCTTCTATGCGATCATCTGTTCAGTCGCACGCGAAGTGAACATCTCTGAACGTCGGAAGAATGCAAAAAACATCGCCCTCTTTGTCGGTTTCTTTGTGGTTCCGGTCATCGTGCTTGAGGCGCATGCAGCGCTGCTGCGAAGCTACTTCGTCAGCATCGGCAAAATGGAGGCTCCGAGTGCT
Organism: Hyphomicrobiales bacterium; assembly: GCA_031401875.1. Classification (GTDB taxonomy): domain Bacteria; phylum Pseudomonadota; class Alphaproteobacteria; order Rhizobiales; family Beijerinckiaceae; genus JADCCX01. The sequence goes on from JANNRX010000128.1 coordinate 3,885, forward strand.
TCATCAGGCTTTTTATTCTTCAAGCTGGAGACTTTGACTACCTGGCTCAAGTACCTTGTGCCAGGTCTTTTTGCGGCAGGTATTGCCATCCTGCCGTTTGTCCAGAAGATTGCGGAAGCCGCAATCGCGAAGGGCGATGGCCAACAATCTGCTTTGATAAAAGGCATCGCCAGCAGGATCGCCTTGTTCATTGTTGCGGCCATCGCACCGTTGATCCTGTGGGTTACTACGATGGCGGTCGTCGTGTTCTTCATCGAACAGGGCTCCGGCAGTGCCGCTAGAGTGCCAGGGTGGGGCTTCGGTGCCATGCTGTTTGTTGCAGCAGTTTCTCTGGCTGCAACAGGACTTTGGCTCATCAACATCAACGCCAATTCACTCCACCAGATCTATCGGGACAGGATGAGCCGAGCCTTCCTTGCCAGCCAGGTGTCGCTCGAAGTCGCAGATCATGAACAGCGCAAGAAAGAGATCGACAAGGACGATGCTTTCTTGCTCAGCCAGATCTCAACCCGGCACACACCCTACCACATTCTCAATACGGCGTTGAATCTTCCAGGCTCTGCATGGGCCAACCAGCGCGGCCGAAACGCAGAGTTTTTCATGTGCAGCCCGTGTTTTATCGGCAGCAGCCTTACCGGATACGTCCGCACAGCCGACGCAGAAATGAACATCGCCTTTCCCAGCACGGTATCGGCGCCAGTTGCTGCCCGCTTCAACCTGGGAACTGCCATGGCCGTATCGGGTGCTGCAATAGCACCCAATATGGGCATGGGGACGATTGCGCCATTGTCGTTCACAGTGGCGCTCCTCAATCTCCGACTGGGCCGTTGGGCACTTAACCCCCGCCATCTAAAACGCGTCGCCGGAGCAAATGGCATTGGAGAAAGACTCGATCGATTTCCCGACATGCGCCATTTTCTGCGGGAAGCTTTTTCCAAGACGGGGTTCGGCATCGGGAACAACGCGAATGGTCAGGGCGCTGCTGCAGCCGCCGCGTCCTCCGGCGGTGACGACGCCTATGTGTTCCTCTCGGATGGCGGGCACATCGAAAACCTTGGCGTTTACGAACTCCTGCGCCGAAGGTGCAGGCTTGTTATCGCCGTTGACGCGGAGCATGACCCGAAGATCGCTTGCGGATCATTGGCACAGCTGGAGCGTCTCGCCCGCATCGATTTCGGCGTCAAGCTGCTTTTCGATACAAGTCCAATCATCGCGGCCAACGCCAGGGCGAATATCGTGATGGCGGATGAAAACAAGCCGCCCGTTCCAGCCAATGAGCGCCACGGCCCTCATGTCATGACCGGCTTGATCCAGTATCCTCCGCCTGCGGGTGGCTCGAAGGTCGAATATGGGGTGCTCATTTACATCAAATCATCGCTATCAGGTGACGAACCATCTTATGTCGCAGCCTACAAGCGCAAGAATGCTGCATTTCCGCACCAGAACACAGGCGACCAGTTCTTCACAGAAGAGCAGTTTGAGGTCTATCGGGCGCTCGGCGAACACATCGTCCGTCGAGCCTTCACCGGGCTTGATCCTGTTGCAGCGTCTTCATTGGTTCTGGACGCTGCGCAACGCCAAATCATTGTTGATGCAATCGACAAACTTCTGCCGGGTGTAACGATCAGGTTGAAGACCTAGTTCAGTGTCAAGGTGCAGGATCTGATCTCTTCAGGCGCAATGGTCGGCAGTATCGCCGGATGCTCCGGCGTTTGCTCAAACCGGCTCGAAAGCGTCCTCCCAGTTCAATTGGCTTGAATGGGATACCGCCAAACGGGCTTGCATCTGCCCTCGTGGTAAGCTACTTCCAGCACACCATGCGCTGCGGCGTAATGGGGGATCGTCTAACGGTAGGACCCCAGACTCTGACTCTGGTTGTCTAGGTTCGAATCCTAGTCCCCCAGCCAAGTTATTGAGATATTTGGCTTCGGATGCATTAAAGGCGACTCCGTGCAAAATCTGCTACGACATGACGCGCAAACACAGGTTGTTCGATTTTGGCAGGGCACACATCGCGTTGTGCTTGCGGATACAGCCAGAAGCGCCAATTCTTTTGCCACCCTGAGCGACAATCAGATAGTATCCTGCCCGCTTTGACCTTTCCCGCCAACCCAGATCCTCATCTGATTGAGCCTGGGCCGGCATCCACCAACAACAGCGTCAGTCCTTGAGACCGCCCGCCGAAAGGCCTGCCACGATCTCCCGCTGAGCTGCGACTGTCAGAATGATGACGGGCAATGTCACAAGCAATGCGGCGGCTGCGAGTGGACCCCAGGAAATCTGCTCGAAAGTGAGCGAGTTATACACTGCCGAAGGCAATGTGCGGCTGTTCTTGCCGCCCAGAACCACCGAGAAAACAAAATTGTTCCAAGAAAAAATGAAGGCAAGGATGGCCCCGACCATCATCCCCGGACGCGCCAGCGGCAGGGCGATGTAGCGGAAGCTCTGCCACAGTGTCGCGCCATCGACATAGGCCGCATCTTCAAGTTCCTGCGGAATGCCTTCGAAATACCCGATCATCACCCAGACGATGATGGGCACCGTGATGACAAGGTGGGTGATGAGCAACGCCCAGATGCTGCCTATCAGGCCCACGATCTGGAACACGAGAAACAGCGGGATCAGATAGGACAAGGCCGGTGTCATCCGCGCGATCAGGATCATGATCGCGGTTTTATAGGCCCTGGAGCGTGCGATGCCATAACCGGCAGGCACTCCGACGAGAAGTCCGATCAGCACGGCACCACCGGTGACCAACAGGGAATTCCAGAAATACAGCAGGAAATTGTTCTTCTCAAACACCTCGGCATAATTGGCGAATGTCGGCGGGTTGGGAATGAACACGGGCGGAAACGCGGTGTTGTCCAGCTCGTTTTTCAACGAAAGTGAAATCATCCAGAGAAAAACGAGGATGGCCGGCGAGACCAGCGCAAAGACCGAGAAGGCGAACCCGATGTTGCGCCAGAGGCCGCCCGGTTTGATGCGGTTGCTCATGCGGCGTTCCACTTCAAGCGTTGCCGCATGTACAGCAACAGCAGCGAGAGCGCGACGATAATGACGAAAAACACGACCACGACCGCCGATGCATAACCCAGATTATAGAACTGGAAGGCTTGCAGATAGAGGAAGATGTTCAGCGTCTCGGATGCCGTTCCCGGACCGCCCTGGGTGATCACGAAGATGGTATCAAACACCTTCAGCGCATCGATGGTGCGGATCACGACCGCCACCATGATATAAGGCAGGATCAAGGGCAGCGTGATGTAACGGAACATCTGCCAGTCCGTTGCGCCGTCAATGGTGGCTGAATCGTAAGGGTCTGTCGGCAGCGCCGCCATCCCGCCCAGGACGATCAGCATCACCAGTGGCGTCCAGTGCCAGACCTCGACCAGAACCAGCGTGAAGATCACGGTACTGGGATCATAGACCCAGGCAAAGGGCGCCAGCCCGATGACTGAAAGCAGATAATTCAGCACCCCTAGCTGCGGATGAAACATCATCGTCCAGACCAGCGCCACCGCAACCGGCGTTGCCATCATGGGCATGATGAAAACAGTGCGCAGCACACCCCGCCACGGAAATTCACGGTGAAAGACAACAGCTGCCGCCGTGCCCAGACCGATCGGAAAAACCACCGCCAACACGGTGAACCAGAAGGTGCGACCGATCGATTCCAGAAACCGGTCATCCGACGCGAGCTTGGCGAAATTCCGCCATCCAACAAAATCGACCGCGCCGCCAACTTTGAAATCCATCACAGACATCACAAGCGTGAACAGCCATGGAAACACAATCACCGCCGCCATCAGCACCAGCGCGGGGATGGCAAACAGAAAATAGCGACGGGGCGTGAGCCTGTGCGGAACATTTGCCGCGCCCGGTTCGGGAAGGGTATCACTTGGTACTGGCATGATCAGGATCCTGGCGGCAAACCGCAGAGCTCATCCCGCCTGACAGCGGGATGAGTTGGCGCGTTCCGTCTCAACCCTGCTCGGATTTTTCGAGCACCGGCTTGAAGGCTTCCGTGGCTTTCCTGAGCTCGGTCGCCACATCTGCGCCCGAAAGCGTATTGGTGAGGCCGACGCCGAAAACATCACGGAACTCTGTCACCGGAATGATCTGCGGAAGGCCCGCGCGGGCGATCTTGCCAGAAGCAGAAAGGCAATCAAAATACTCTTTCGAGAACCGCGAACCGGATTGCGCGGCTGGATTGGCCAGAGCCGATGAGCGGCCCGGAGAGCCCGCACCAGCCTTGAGCATCGCAAGCTGATTGCCCTTGTTGCACATGAACTGGGTGTAAAGCCATGCCGCCTGCTTCTTGGTGGAGCTGCGCGAAATGCCGAGCCCATCGCCAAAGAGCGCGGAGTGGTGCCCTTTGGGACCGGGTGGCGTGACACCGTATCCCACCTTGCCCACGATGCGCGATTTGGTCGGATCCTCAAGCGGTGTGGCAAAGCCGATGCCATCCAGCCACATGGCAGCGCGGCCCTGCATGAAAGTGGTCTGACATTCATTCCAGTTGAAGCCGATTGTGCCGGGAGGGGCAACCTCTCGGTTCATGCGCTTGTACATTTCACCGGCCCAGATGGCTTCGGGTGTATCGGTCTGAAGCTGTCCGGTTGCAGAAACCGTTTCCATGCCCTGCCCGAGCATCCAGGATGTCCACACCGGTATATTGGCGTTCTTCAAGCCACGCGACACGAAGCCAGCCACACCTTTTGCGGGATCGTTCAGCTTCTGGGCAGCTGCGAACATCTCGTCCATGGTCTTGGGAAAGGTCACGCCCTTCTGCTCGAACATCTCCTTGTTGTAATAGATCATCCAGAAATCGATGAAATGCGGCAGTGTATCGAGCGTGCCATCAGCCTGACGGGCAAAACCCACGGCACCTTCCGCGAAGTCGGAAAAGTCGAAATCAGGCGAGGTCAGAGAAGCATCCGCGAGATAGGGGCGAAGATCCTCCATCCACTTGCCTTTGGCAGCCAGGCGCTTCTGCACATGCAGCGCGAGCATGCTGACATCGAAGGTCGGCCGCCCGGAGGTGAACTCGATCATCGCCTTCTGGCGCTGCTGCTGTTCGGGGATCTGCTCGGATGATACCTGAATGCCGGTGAGCGCGGTGAATTCTTTCTCATGGGCCTGCAAGAGATCCGAGCGTGGATTCTTGACCAGCAGCACATCCAGTTTGGTGCCCTCAAAACGCTTCCAGTTGAACCCCGATTGCCCGAGAGCCGCATTGCGCATCAGGAAGGGCGCGGCCAGACCAGCGGCAACACCGCCGATGACGAGCCGTCGTGAAGGACGTTCAAAATATCTGCTCATGATGTCTCTCCCTCTGTTGCGCAACAGTCAGCTGCTGACACGCTTGTTTTTCCTGATCCAAGCGCAATGCGCATCCCGGCGCAAGCCTGATCTTGAAATCACAGCCTCCGAACGCAATCAGCAAATACGGCCGCCAGTTACAGAGGCGGTTGAACAATCAGAGGGTCAGAACAGCCGGTGCTCGTTTATGGCTGGGGCTGCCATAATGCGCCGCCTGTCATGGCATGGGGAACGCCTGTCGTCGTTGGTAGGCTGAGCGGCAGGCCAAGCATGGATCGCATCGCAAGAAAGCCGAAGCATTGCGCCTCCATCAGATCACCGTCCCAGCCGACCTTTTCAACCGGCTCGACGAGCACGCCCAGCCTCTCGGCGAGCCCTTGCATGAAAGCCTGATTGTGCCGTCCGCCACCCGCTACCAGCCAGCGCAGCGGTTTTGTCGGAACGTGCCGAAGGGCCGCAACCGTTGCTTCAATGGTAAATGCGGCAAGCGTTGCCACCGCATCATCATCGCCAAGGCTTTCCACAATTTTCGCGCGCAAATGAAAATTGTTCCGGTCGAGTGACTTGGGTGCGGACTTGCTGAAGTAAGGATTGTCCATCAGTGCCGCGAGCATGGCAGTGTTGACGGTGCCGCGCCGCGCAATCCGGCCGCCCTCGTCAAACGGACGGTTGAAGCGTCGCAACACCAGATCATCGATCAGTGCCGATGCGGGCCCGGTGTCGAAAGCGAGAATGCTTTCGCCATCCAGATAGGTGACATTGCCCACCCCGCCCAGATTCAGGATCATCAGCGGTTGCGGCAAGCCTTTGGCCAGGGCGGCATGATACAGCGGCACCAGCGGGGCACCATGCCCACCACTGGCCACGTCAGCCTGACGGAACCCGTCAACGACCGGAATACCCAGGGCATTGGCCATGCGCTGCCCTAGCCCGAGCTGGCGGGTGAAGCGTCGTTCAGGCTTGTGATAGACCGTCTGCCCATGCAGGCCAATCAGATCTACGCTCGTGCGGTCGAGGCCTTCATCCGCCATGAACGCGCGGATCGCAGCGCAGAAAGCATCGGTGACCCTGTTTTCGAGTTCTGTGAGAGGATCATGTTCCGCCCGCGCAGGGTCTTTGAGAAAATCGAGCAACTCCTTGCGCAAATCGGCGGGATAGGCGCTGGTCCGGCCCGGCCCCGTGTTGAACACACTCTCCCCGTCTGTCTGTATCAGCGCGATATCGATGCCATCCATCGACGTCCCGCTGATGACACCGATGACCGTCCGGGATTGGGTGAGTGAAGGAGAGAGAGACATGGGCGCTCGTGGAAAACAGGATGGATTCGGAAATGCAAACGTACTCCAGTGCTGCACGATGCGGAATACGTCGCACAAGGGACCATCCAATCAGAAACAGATGGGGACTTCGACCATTCCCATGGCAGGTACCTTCCTGCGCCCAGTTGATCACAGTGCAAATCAACGCCAAAGATAACAAGTGATTGCTGTTCTGCGCGTTGAATGTGCCGCAGGCCATGTGTAGCAAAGACGAAATCAGGAAAAGAGGGCCCTATGAGCACGAATGTATTTTCAGGCGTGATGCCCGCCCTGATGACGCCATGCCGGGCGGATCGCACCCCGGATTTCGATGCCCTCGTCCGCAAGGGCAAAGAACTTGTCTCTGCCGGGATGGCGGGCGTGATTTATTGCGGTTCGATGGGTGACTGGCCGTTGCTGTCCGATGAGCAACGCATGATCGGCACTGAGGGCCTTGTGAAGGCCGGCCTCCGGGTCATTGTCGGCACGGGGGCGCAAAACCCTATGCGGGCGGCAGCACTGGCGGCCCATGCCAGAAAAATTGATGCTGCTGGCCTCATGGTTATTCCCCGCGTGCTGTCTCGGGGATCATCGGCGGCGGCGCAATACGCGCATTTCGCGGGCATACTAGAAGCGGGGGGGAATCTTCCGTCTGTCATTTACAACAGTCCCTATTATGGCTTCGAGACCAAGGCTGATCTGTTTTTTGCACTCCACGAGACATATCCCAATCTTGTCGGCTTCAAGGAGTTTGGTAGCGCCAAAGCCATGAGCTATGCGGCCGAGCATATCACTGGTCGCTCTGACGCGCTGACACTGATGGTTGGCGTCGATACCGAGGTTTTCCACGGCTATGTGAATTGCGGCGCGACGGGGGCCATCACAGGCATCGGCAATGTATTGCCAAAGGAAGTGCTGCATCTCGCGTCGCTTTGCGAAACAGCGGCCCGTGGCGATGCCGCAGCACGGCGCAAGGCGCTGGAACTGGAGGCCGCTCTTAAAGTTCTCTCCACTTTCGACGAGGGCGTCGATCTGGTCCTGTTTTACAAGTATCTCATGCTGCTTGAGGGCAATCTCGAATACGAGCTGCACTTCAATCCGACGGATGTGCTGTCCGAGAGCCAGAAGACATTCGCCAGGAAACAGCTTCAGCTATTCAAGATGTGGTACGCTTCCTGGTCGCAAATGGCGGCATAAGCGGGACAGGAACAGGAGACAGCCTTGAAAATCACCGGGATCACGTTCTGGCAGGTCGATCTTCCTTTGCGCGAAGGCCGTTACAACTGGTCCAACGGCAATTTCGTCGAGGTTTTTGATTCCACCGTTGTCGCGGTTCATACAGATGCCGGGATTACCGGATATGCGGAATGCTGCCCATTGGGATCAGCTTATTTGCCAGCCTATGCTCTTGGCGTGCGCTCCGGTCTTGCCGAACTGGCCCCAAAGCTGATCGGGCTTGATCCGCTCGATCTGGGAACCATCAACCGACACATGGATGCAGTGCTGCGGGGGCATCCCTACATCAAGGCACCGATCGATATTGCCTGTTGGGACATTCTCGGCAAGGTGACCGGTATGCCGGTCTACAAGCTGCTCGGTGGTGCCGCGCAGGAAAAGGTTGCCCTCTACCGGGCAATATCCCAGGAATCTCCGGAAGCCATGGCGTCCAAGATCGCTGGATACAAGCAAGAGGGCTACACGAAGTTCCAGCTCAAGGTCGGAGGCAATGCCGATACCGATATCGCACGGATTCATGCCACACGCGCCATCCTTTATGCCAGTGATATCCTGGTTGCCGATGCCAACACCGGTTGGACCCGCGCAGAAGCGGCCCGCATCGTGGCTGCTGTTGCCACTGTTGATGTCACTATCGAGCAGCCCTGTCCCACATACGACGAATGCCTGTCGGTCCGTCGGCGCACTGTTCGTCCCTTTGTGCTGGACGAGGTGATCGGCGATATCAGCACCCTGATGACCGCCTTGGCCGATGATGCCATGGACATCATCAATCTCAAGATCAGCAAGGTCGGCGGACTGACGAAAGCACGCCTCATGCGAGACATCTGTGTTGCATCCGGCACGCCGATGACAATCGAAGATACATGGGGCGGCGATATCGTGACCGCGACGATCGCCCATCTTGCCCAGTCCACTCCCGAAGAGTTCTGCTTCTCGGCGACGGATTTCAACAGCTACGGCACCGTCGAGATTGCCGCTGGTGCTCCCCGTCGCGTCAACGGCTTCATGACCGCGTCTGATGCTCCAGGCCTTGGCATCTCGCCCCATCTGGACGTTCTTGGTACCCCGGCAGCCGTCTTCACATAAATGCTTGGCCGTTTCGTTTGGACAACGCGCTTGTGATTCAGGTTAATTTCAATTGCTTCTGACACATTTGTTTAATACAATGTTAGGAGATGCAGGTGTGGCAGCAATTGTATCGGGAGTTGAGTGATGGTTGGTCAGAAAACTCGGAGAGTTGATCCGAGGGCGTTGCTGATTCTGACCGGAGCCAAGGTACAATCGATTGTTCCGTCTAAGTCAGTGGCCTCTGAAAAATCAGGCCTTTTCCGTCTTGTCACGATCAGCCTTGCTTCGATTGTTGGTTTAAGTTCTTTCGGTGCCATTGTGGTTCGCGCCAATGACGACAATGGCGCCTTGGCCTTTATCCGCCAGCAGCCGACGTCTCAAAACCGCCCATCGCTCTTTTCTCGCCCGGTAGCACGGGCTGCCCCGGTTTATTACGCACCATTGCAATTTTTCCCAAGAGCCAGCGCCCCTGCGCGCAAGCGCGATGTGATTGTTGCGTCTTACGCCCCATTTGGTGGATATTTCCCCACGGAGACGACTGAAATACGACAGCCCCGCCGCAAGGCTGCGGTGGCGAAGGTCAAATCCGTCAGACTTGCTCTTCCAGCTCCGGCTCGTGAAAGTCGCTTTTTTGGTGGTAGCGGCGTCACCTATTGTGTGCGGACATGTGACGGATTTTATTTCCCGCTGAGCACGGCAACCGGTTCTGTGAAAGCCGATGAGGCCGCCTGCAACCGGCTCTGCCCAACCACGGAAACCAAAGTTTTTGTGGGTCAGGGCGGTGCCGATTTCGATGAAGCGCGTGCGCGCAGCACTGGAAAAACCTATGCGACACTGAACAATGCTTTCAGTTATCGCAAAAGCGTCGACAAAAGCTGCTCTTGCTCAACCAGCGGCGTGGGCCTGACAGCGGATTATTCGATCTACCGTGATGAATCCTTGCGTGTTGGTGATGTGATCATGACCAAGACAGGCATGAAAGTCTTTTCAGGCGGTAACATGCCCTATCGCGAAGCCAACTTCCGCAGCCTGCGCGACAGCAATCTACTTGACAGCAAGACGCGCGAACATTTGCGACTGGTCGAGAATGCGTCCATTCCTGGCCGCTCGGGCATTCCGGCCAATCGTGTCGAGACAAGGAATACCGTCAAAACGGCAAAGCCCAATGAGCTGAAAGAGCTGAAAGCAGCAACAGCACTTGCTGAACAGGCAAGACAACAGCAACGCGACTCCGTTGCACGATACGTAGGGCCAGACCGGAGCATTGCCTCGCGCTGAAGCAAGCGTTGCCGTTCCAGCAGATGCAGGTCAGCGCAGAGCGACCGCTTTCACATTCATGGCTGCTCAGGCAATCTCATCGCCCGCAACCCATTGAGACCGCGCAATTATTCGCGTTGAACAAACTTTTCTCAAAACAAGCGCCCTAGTTTAGAATTCATCTAAACATATGTTTTTGTTGATTTTTTTCTTGACGTATCGCGTGAATGTGACGCATCGAGCATGTGTACCACCCGATCAGGCCGAACCTTGAACTCGGCACAACGGAGAAAACGATGTCTCGATCTATGCTTTCTGCTGTTTGCACGGCTATCGTTATTTCAGCTTCCAGCGCTGCACTTGCCCAGGAAGTCAATCTCTACACTGCGCGCGAGCCGACGCTGATCAAGCCAGTGCTTGAAGCCTTCACCAAAGACACAGGCGTCAAGGTGAATGTCATCTTTGCACAAAATGGTCTTGAGGAGCGTATTCTTGCTGAAGGCGCAAACAGTCCTGCCGACCTCCTGCTGACTGTTGATGTCTCGCGTCTGGTCCAGGCGGCAGAGATGGGCATCACGCAGAGGATTGTCTCGCCAGCGCTTGATGCCGCGGTTCCCGCTGCCTATCGCGATGCAGGTGGACAATGGTTTTCAGCGACCCTTCGCGCCAGAGTTATCTATGCTTCGAAGGACAGGGTGAAAGAACAGTCGCTGACCTATGAAGATCTCGCTGATCCTAAATGGAAGGGCAAGCTTTGCATCCGCGATGGCCAGTATATCTACAATACTGCGCTTTTCGCCAATGCCGTCGCACGCATGGGTGCTGCAAAAGCGGAAGACTGGCTGAAGGGCATCAAGGCCAATCTCGCCAAAAAGCCATCGGGCGGAGACCGGGACGTCGCCAAGGATATCGCTTCCGGCGTCTGTGATATCGGCATTGCCAATACCTATTATTTTGGGCTGATGGCGAATGGCTCTGCGGAGCAGAAAGCCTGGATAACAGCGGTCAAGATTATCATGCCTACGTTTGCAGGCGGTGGTACGCATGTGAATGTTTCAGGGTTCGCAATGGCGAAAAATGCTCCAAACCGGGCAAACGCACTGAAACTGGCGGAATGGCTGGTGAGCGATGCGGCGCAGGCGCTTTATGCACGGCAGAATTACGAACATCCAATCCGTGGTGGCATTGCACTTGATCCAATCGTGAGTGCATTTGGCGCATTGAAATCCGACGCAACGCCACTGACCGATGTGGCCAAGAACCGCAAGCTGGCCAGCGAACTGGTTGACAAGGTTGGGTTCAACGCCGGCCCAGGAACATGACGGCTTTTCACGTATGACAATGAATCTCGATAAAGCCCCGTCATCGGAAATGATGAGGGCGGTTATCGCGGCCTCCCGCCTGACGGGTTGGGATTTCATGGCAATTGCGGCAGCCGTTCTTGTACTGATGCCTCTTCTGGTTCTTGTCTGGACGGCATTCGGGGCGAATATAGACAGTCTCATCCATCTGGCGCGCACCACGCTGGGGCGGGTCTTTGTGGAAACAGCTCTGTTTACTGGCGGCGTTCTTGTCGTCTCGCTAACCGTCGGCATCACGTCAGGCTGGATTGTTGCGACATACCGCTTTCCCGGCCGTACCATGCTGGGCTGGCTGCTGATCCTGCCTTTTGCGGTACCGACATACATTTCGGCGTATGCCTATGTCGACGCCATGGATTTCTTCGGGCCTGTGCAATCTGCTTTGCGGCAACTGACAGGCTTTCGCACCCGCGCTGATTACTGGTTTCCCGACATGCGCAGCAGGGAGGGGGCGATCTTCGTGACAGCGATGGTGCTTTATCCCTATATCTATGTCGCGAGCCGGGCTGCTTTTGCCATGCAGGGAGGCAATATCTCCGATGCAGCGCGAAGTCTCGGCTGTACACGGTTGCAGGCGCTCCGCCGCGCCGTACTTCCAGCCGTATGGCCTGCCTTGGCAGCAGGCGGAACGCTGGTGCTGCTGGAAACGCTGAATGATGTTGGCGCGAGCCAGTATCTGGGCGTCGAGACCTTTACTGTTGCAATCTTCAATACATGGCTGAACAAGAGCAATCTTCCGGGTGCGGCCCAGATCGCCTTGATGGCCCTAGCGGTTATCCTTGCTTTTCTCTGGTTCGAACGCTGGATGCGCAGCAATCATCGCTTCACTCTGTCAAGCCGCAATTACCGCCCCGTCACTGCGCCAAGACTCACGGGCTGGCGTGGAGTGACCGCAATGCTGGTTTGCGCCTTCCCCGTGCTTGCCGGGTTCGTTCTTCCCGCCGCTGTGCTCCTGAATGCGGCCTGGCGTCAGATCAAGGAAGACGGCGTTTCGGCTGAGCTCGCGCAGGCCCTGCTCAACACCGTGTTCGTGGCCTCGCTTGCAACACTCGTGATCATCATGCTTGCCATGCTGATTGCATTGGCCCAACGCTTTGCACGAAATACCCTGACAGCAGGGGCGGTCCGCCTCAGCATTCTGGGATATGCAGTGCCCGGAACAGTTCTGGTCATCGGTCTCCTGCCCGCTCTGGGCTTTATTGACATGGGCATCAATGATCTGGCTCTGGCGCTTGGTGGCAAGCGCATCGGGCTTGTTGTTTCCGGTTCCGTCATCGCCATTGTGCTGGCGTATACGATCCGCTTTCTGGCCATTGGTGTCGAACAGATCCAGGGCAGCCTTGGCAGCCTCTCGCGTAACACGGATTTTGCGGCTCAGACGCTGGGATGTACGCAGCAGCGGCTCGCCTTGACCATCCTGACACCAGCGATGCGTCCGGCGTTGGCCGGTGCCGCTGTGCTCATTTTTGTGGATTGTCTCAAGGAACTGCCCGCAACGCTGCTGTTAAGGCCGCTCAATTTCGATACGCTCGCCACGCATCTTTACGGCCATGCCTCACGTGGCAGCTTCGAGGATGGTGCACTGGCCGCCCTGCTCATCGTGACAGCAGGGCTTCTGCCGCTGGCCGCCATGAACCGGCTGATGGAAGCGAAACGCTAGATCACGTCGCATTTTGATTGATTAATCAAAATTCGAAAAACGTGATCTACACCATATACTGAGAGCATGTCGTCTTCGAATAACCTCGTAACCACTTATTCGCGACATGCTCTAGAAGACGCCTATTTCAACGCTGT
>JANNRX010000129.1:0-13356 GCA_031401875.1 Hyphomicrobiales bacterium
CACCATATACTGAGAGCATGTCGTCTTCGAATAACCGGTTTCCACTTATTCGCAACATGCTCTGGAACTGACAGGATTTTCACAAAGCGTTGCGGCTCCGCCCATGCGCCGCTATAGCGATGCAATCCGATTGATCCCTCCTCCCGAAAGAGATTCCCTTGAGCAGCAAAGATCAGGTTCAGCAGGACAGCCTCTGGGAAACCATCAAGGTTATCATTCAGGCGCTGCTGATCGCGCTTGTAGTGCGGACATTCCTGTTCCAGCCCTTCAATATCCCGTCAGGTTCGCTGATTCCCACGCTGTTGATCGGAGATTATCTCTTCGTTTCGAAATACAGCTATGGCTATTCCCAGCACTCCTTTCCTTTCAGTCTTGGGCCCGTGGCAGGCCGTGTCTTCGGATCGGAGCCAGCCCGCGGTGATGTGGCCGTGTTCAAGCTGCCTGCGGATAACACGACAGATTACATCAAGCGCGTGATCGGGCTGCCGGGCGACCGTGTTCAGGTCATTCAGGGCGTGCTCCACATCAATGGAACCGCCGTGAAGGAGGAAAAAATCTCCGAGGAAGCGGTTGATCTGGGTGCGGGATACCGTGGCCGCGCTGTCGCCTATTGGGAGACCTTGCCGGGCGGAACACGTCACAAGATTCACAAGCTGAACGAGGGGCGCGGCCTCTTCAACAACACCAATGTCTACGAGGTACCGAAGGGCCATTTCTTCATGATGGGCGACAACCGTGACAATTCGACGGACAGCCGCGATCTGTCGAGTGTGGGCTATGTGCCTTACGTGAATTTTGTCGGCAGGGCGGAAGTGATCTTCTTTTCCATCCACGAAAAGTCCTCGGCCTGGCAAATCTGGACCTGGCCCACAAGCGTGCGCTGGGATCGGCTGTTCAGCCGTGTCCGCTGAGCGGGACGGTTTGGTCGTGGTCAAATCTGTCCGCGATCTCCCTGCCTTGCAGGCCAGAATTGGCCATGTTTTTCGACAGCAGAGCCTGCTTGAACACGCGCTGACCCATGTCTCGGGTGTGCGGGCTGGCAATATCCGGGCACAAAGTTACCAGCGACTGGAGTTTCTGGGAGACCGCGTGCTTGGTCTTGCCATTGCAGAGATGCTGTCGCTGCATTTTCCGGATGCCGAAGAGGGCGAACTGGCGCGCCGGATGTCGGAGCTTGTGCGTGGAGAAACCTGCGCCGAAATAGCCGTGCACTGGGATGTCGGTCCCAACATCCGGCTTGGTGCGGGCGAAGCCCAGACGGGTGGACGCAAACGGCAGACCATTCTGGCCGATGTCTGCGAAGCACTGATCGGGGCTGTTTTTCTCGATAGTGATTATTCCACGGCGAAGTCGGTGATCGAAGCTGCGTGGAAAACCCGCATGTTTCAGCCAGCGGGCGACAGGCGCGATGCCAAAACGCTGCTCCAGGAAATGGCGCAGGCCCGCCAGCTTGGCACGCCAGTCTACCGCGAAGTCTCCCGCAGCGGGCCCGCCCATCGCATGCTTTTCACAGTTGCGGTTGATGCATCGACACTCGGTTCATCGGAGGGAACAGGGGCATCGAAGCGCGAGGCAGAACAGATAGCCGCACAAGCCCTGGTGGACATTCTTCGAACCGCCAGCGATAAGGCTGACCATGAAACCGGACGCTTATGACCACTGATCCAATGCCTGAGCAGACTGCCGCAGGCTTTGTTGCGCTCATTGGCGCGCCCAATGCAGGAAAATCCACCCTTCTGAATGCACTTGTTGGCGCCAAGATATCCATCGTCAGCCGCAAGGTGCAGACGACGCGGACACAGGTGCGTGGTATCGCCATGATCGAGCAGACGCAGATCATCTTTGTCGATACACCCGGCATCTTCCAGCCCAAGCGTCGGCTGGACCGCGCCATGGTTGGCAGCGCCTGGGGCGGCGCGACGGATGCGGATCTCGTGGCGCTTCTGGTTGATTGCCGCAAATGGGATGATCCGGAAACAACGACCATTCTTGAGAGAATGGCGGATATTCGCCACCCGAAGGTGCTGATCCTCAACAAGGTCGACACCATCGATAAACCGAAACTGATCGCCATTGCCGAGGCTCTGAACGCAGCGGCGGCCTTTGAGGCGACATTCATGCTTGCCGCGCTCACGGGCTATGGCGTCAAGGAAATGGCCGCCTGGATGGCCAAACGCATGCCCAAAGGCCCCTGGCTGTATCCGGAAGACCAGATCTCGGATGCACCCTTGCGGTTTCTCGCCTCCGAGATCACGCGGGAAAAAATGTTCGAACGGCTGCATGACGAGCTGCCCTATCGTTCCACAGTGGAAACCGAGGCCTGGGAAAACCGCAAGGACGGGTCCGTCAAGATCAACCAGACAATCTTCGTGGAGCGCGAAGGCCAGCGCAAGATTGTGCTGGGTGAAAAGGGGGCAACCATCAAGGCCATAGGTTCCGCCGCACGCAAGGAGATCGAGGCGGCGGCAGAAACAAAGGTTCACCTTTTCCTCTTCGTCAAGGTACGCGAGAACTGGAGCGATGATCCGGAACGCTACCGTGAAATGGGGCTGACCTTTCCCAAGGCCTGAGTTTCTGTCCCGTTGAGGATTCATCTTTCAGCATGGGAATGCATCCGCTATAGCCCGCTATAGACAACCAGATGGGGCGGTACCTTCGGTCATGGCCATTACACTTCCCGATGTTCACACGCAGGCTGAAACGCTGGTTCAGGCGCTTCCGCATCTTCAGAAATATGACCAGACCACGGTGGTCGTGAAATACGGCGGCCATGCCATGGGCGACAGTGCCGCAGCGGAAGATTTCGCGGAAGACATCGTGCTGCTGGAGCTTGCGGGCGTGAAGCCCATCGTTGTCCATGGGGGCGGCCCGCAGATTGGCCGCATGCTTGAAAAGCTTGGCATCAAGAGCGAGTTTCAGGCCGGGTTGCGCGTGACGGATCTGGCGACGGTCGAGATTGTCGAGATGGTGCTGGCCGGCTCCATCAACAAGCAGATCGTCGGCTGGATCGGCGCGGAAGGCGGGAAAGCCATCGGACTCTCCGGCAAGGATGGCAATATGGTGATCGCCGAAAAGGTGCGCCGTACCGTCAAGGACCCCGATTCCAACATCGAGCGCGAAATTGACCTCGGCTTTGTCGGAGAACCCAAGATCGTCAACCGTGAGGTGCTCGATTCGGTGCTGGCGGCGGAGATCATTCCTGTGCTTGCCCCCGTCGCCATGGGCGAGGATGGGGCAACCTATAACGTCAATGCCGATACATTCGCAGGTGCCATCGCGGGGGCCATGAAGGCAAAGCGTCTGTTGCTGCTGACGGATGTGCCGGGTGTTCTCGACAAGAACAAGAACCTCATCCCTGAACTGACGATCGAGGATTGCCGTCGGCTTATTGCGGATGGAACGGTCACAGGCGGGATGATTCCAAAAATCGAAACCTGCATCTATGCGCTGGAGCGTGGCGTTGAAGCCGTGGTCATCCTGGATGGCAAAGTGCCGCATGCAGTGCTGCTGGAGCTTCTGACCGATCACGGTTCGGGAACAATGATCCGTCGTTAACCTGTTTCATGGTCTGATCATCTTTCCACTGTTCCGGAAAGAGCTTTGACCATGACCACCCATGATACGAGATTCATGTCCGTTGCCGTGCAAAGCCAGACCACATCAGCCTTCAGCCATGTTGATACATGGGTGTTTGATCTTGATAATACGCTTTATCCGCCTGATTCAGCCTTATGGCCGCAGATTGACGCGCGCATCACGGCTTATCTTATGGAACTCTACGGTCTTGACGGCATATCATCGCGAGCACTGCAGAAGCATTTCTATCACCGCCACGGCACAACCCTGCGAGCCCTGATTGACCAGGGGCATGCCGATCCCGAGCATTTCATGGATTTCGTCCATGATATCGATCACTCGTCCATCCGCACCAATCACAGCCTTTCGGCGGCGCTGGGCCAGTTGCCGGGCCGCAAGCTCATACTTACCAATGGTTCCCAGAAACATGCGGAGAATACAGCCCGCGCTTTGGGTATCCTTGAGCATTTTGACGGTATTTTCGATATCAAGGCGGCTGACTACATCCCGAAGCCCGAGCCTGTCGCCTATCACATGTTCTTCGATAAACACGGCATTGAGCCCAAACGTGCCGCAATGTTCGAGGATCTGGTGAAGAATCTGAAAGTGCCGCATGATGTCGGCATGAAAACCGTGCTGATTGTGGCCAAATCCGGGGTCAATGACTTGCGCGATGATTGGGAACGCAGACAGGCAACGCCGGCTTTCATCGAATATGTCACCGATGATATTGCAGCTTTCCTCGCAGGTCTGGGCCACAGTGCAGGCTCACCAACATAAATCCCGCAACAAGGGCTTGCAAGAAGCACCATCCTTTGGCATAGGTCCCTCACCCATTGGCGGATCACTCTGCCTGTAACGGACGCGGGAGTAGCTCAGGGGTAGAGCACAACCTTGCCAAGGTTGGGGTCGAGGGTTCGAATCCCTTCTCCCGCTCCAGTTTCTTTCAGAAAACAATCTGCACTTTTCTGGTTGTGGAAACTGGATGATGTGCAAGTATCGCTTATCAGGCTTGTTATTTTGGAGCGCGTTTGGCCAGGATGCGCTGCAATGTCCTGCGGTGCATGCTCAGTTGCCTTGCCGTCTCCGAAACATTGCGACTGCACAGCTCGTAGACCCGCTGAATATGCTCCCAACGCACCCTGTCCGCAGACATCGGGCTATCCGGCACTTCGCGTTTTACGCCTGGCAAAGAACGCAGGGCCGCATCTATCTCGTCAGCATCTGCCGGTTTTGCCAGATAATCGAAGGCACCCATTTTGACGGCGGTGACGGCGGTTGCAATGTTTCCATAACCCGTCAGGACAATGCCGCGCGCATCAGGGCGCAGACGCTTCAGTTCGGAAATAACGTCAAGGCCATTGCCATCCAGCAGGCGCATGTCAACCACGGCATAGGCCGGCGGCTTGTTGGCAATGGCCGCAAGGCCTTCGCGCACGCTCTCAGACAGGACAACGGCATAACCCCGTGCTTCCATGGCGCGCCCAAGACGCGCCAGAAACGGCTTGTCATCATCCAGAATGAGGAGTGAGCGGTCCTCATAAACGGGAACAGATGCTTCAATCATGTCTTTCGTACGGTGCCGTCAGGCAATTGGATGCATTATGGGTGGAGCCTTGAAGAATTCATCGGCCTGCTTTTTGACGGGGTCAAGCTCAAAGGCCTGACGCTGCCACTGAATTGTGACGATAGCACCGCTTTGGCCACCGCCCTGGTTGACTGCCCTGAATGTTGCGCCGGAACGCTCAAGCAGTGTCTTGGCAATGAAAAGGCCAAGGCCAAGGCCGCCGATCGCCCCTTCGCGGCTCCGCTCGTCCAGCTTGCGGGTCGTAACATAGGGCTCTCCCAACCGGTTCAGCACATCGGCAGCAAAGCCCGGCCCATCATCGGCAATGATGATGGTCACAGTGGCATCCGACCATGAGGCAGATACGGAGACTGTCGTGGACGCAAAATCAGCCGCATTGTCGATGAGGTTTTCAAGACCGTAGATCAATCCCGGGCTGCGCTTGCAGATCGGCTCGGGATCCTGACCATCGCATTGAATGGCAATCGTGACATCGAAAGGACGCTGCGGTGCGCAGACCTCTTCAATCAACTGCTTGAGACGCACGGCCTCAAGCGGACCGGAAGGCTCAACGCCAAGTGTCGTGATCTTGGAAAGAATCTGGCGGCAGCGGGCGGTCTGATCTCTGAGCAGTTCGATATCATCCTTGTGTTGCGCGCCGGGTTTGATGGCTTTGTCCAGTTCCCTCACAACCAGCGTGATTGTGGCAAGCGGCGTTCCAAGTTCATGCGCCGCTGCCGCTGCCAGTCCGTCAAGCTGCGAAAGGTGCTGTTCCCGTGCCAGCACAAGCTCTGTTGCCGCAAGTGCATTACCGAGCTGCCGGGCTTCTTCTGCCACGCGCCAAGCATAGACGCCGATGAAGGTAACGCCCAGAAGAATAGATAGCCAGACGCCCCCGATATAGAGCGCAGGAAGCTGCAAGCTCTCATCGGGCAGCCACGGCAACGGCAAATGCAGGAAAGCCAGCACTGTGGCCGCAGACATGGCCAGCACGCCCAGACCAAGAGTGCGGAACGGTGGCAGCGTGGTAGCCGATATCATCACAGGTGCCAGAAACAGGATGGCAAAAGGGTTTTCCAGCCCGCCTGTCAGATACAGCAGTGCTGCAAGCTGGACGACATCATAGGCAAGCAGCGCCACGGCAGCGCCATCTTCCATGCGGTGGGTCATGGGATAGCGCGCCCGCAGGGCCAGGTTGAGTGCCGCCGAAACGGTGATGATCGCCAGCGCACTCAGGAGAGGAAGACGGAAGCCAAGAATGGCGTGCACGGTGAGAACAGCTGCCAGCTGGCCCCCGACAGCCAGCCAACGCAGCTTGATCAACGTATCCAGCCGCAGAAGACGCGTTCCAGCGGATCGACTCAGGAGAGTGTGATCGACCATTCAGTTCAATCTCGCCGCAAAACGCATCTGTGTATCAGCCCGGAAACCGCGATCTGCGGATTTTGACAGCCCATCAAGGAGCCTTACAATTATTTCTAGCATTTTATGGTGGTTTGAAACGCTTCATCAACCGTTTTGATGGAAAGTCTTGAAAGTTGCGTTTTGTATGGTGCCAATATGGATGATCTGCTGAGAGATTTTGTTATTGAGACCACGGAGAATATCGATGTGGTCGATAGCGAGCTGGTTCGCTTCGAGCAAGATCCCAATAACAAAGCGATTATAGCCCAGATTTTTCGGCTTGTTCATACGATCAAGGGAACATGCGGTTTTCTGGGTCTCCCGCGTCTTGAAGCGCTGACCCATGCCGCAGAATCCGCCATCGATCTTTTCAGGGATGGCGCCCCCGTCACGCGGGATGTTGTCAGCCTCATTCTTGTCACCATCGATCGTATCAAGATGATCATGGCCGAGCTGGACCGCTCGATGCAGGAGCCTTCTGGCGCAGATCTCGATCTTATTTCGAGGCTTGAAGCGCTCGTATTGGGGGAAGTTCCTGAATCCAGACCTCAAGCCTCGGATTTTTCCAATCTGAACGGTGAAGGCAATGAGGATATCACTGTTGGAACACTCGTCTATCAGGTCCTTGAACGACCGCTTCGTCCGGGCGAAGTCTCACTTGATGAACTCGAAAAAGCTTTCCGCGAGGGTGATCTCCCAGAGACGGAATTCAATTCAAAAACCTTGAATGATGCAGGATTGAGCAGCAACCTTGCCGCACCAGAGCCCGCCGATACTGGCATGGAAATGCTTGCTGTCGATGGCGCGAACAAAAAAACGTCGATCCGCGTTTCTGTTGATACGCTTGAGCATTTGATGACGATGGTCTCAGAACTGGTTCTGACACGGAACCAGTTGCTTGAGATTGCCCGTCGGGATGAGAATTCCGCTTTCAAGAGCCCGCTCCAGCGCCTGTCACAGGTGACCGCAGAGTTGCAGGAAAGCGTCATGAAGACGCGGATGCAGCCTATCGGTTCCGCCTGGGCTTTGTTTCCACGGCTCATCCGCGATCTCTGCGAGGAGCTTAAGAAGGAGATCGATCTCGAAACCATCGGTGCAGAGACGGGTATTGATCGCCAGCTTCTTGAGATGATCAAGGACCCGATGATGCATATGATTCGCAATGCTGCGGATCATGGCATCGAAACGCCAGGTTCGCGCACGCTTGTGGGCAAGCCAGCGCGAGGGCGCATCACGGTGGAGGCTGCCCAGAAGGGCGGCTATATCCTGCTCTCGATATCGGATGACGGTCGTGGCCTGAATCTGAAGCGTGTCCGGGAAAAGGCCGTGGAACTCGGGCTTGCCAGCGAGAGTGATGCTGCACAGATGTCTGATCAGCAGGCCTCAAAGTTCATTTTCAATGCCGGATTTTCGACAGCCGAGAAATTGACCCATATTTCAGGTCGCGGCGTCGGCATGGATGTTGTGCGCAGCAATATCGAGCAAATCGGCGGCTCAATTGATATTTCAACAACACTCGGCAAAGGCACACGGGTTGAAATCAAGATTCCCCTCACCCTTGCCATTGCAGCGGCACTGATCGTCGAGAGCGGAGGGCAGCGATTTGCCCTACCGCAGATGACTGTGATCGAGTTGGTGCGGGCCAGCAGCAGCAATGAAGCCCGGATCGAGCATCTGCACAGCGCTCCTGTCCTGCGCTTGCGGGAGCGTCTTCTGCCCCTGATGCAGCTGAGTGATGTGCTGGGTTTGAAGCAGGCCTCTGAGGCCAGCTGGGAGAACTCCTTTATTATTGTGTGCCAGGTTGGGCAGCTGCGGTTTGGCATCGTGGTCGATAGCGTCCTTCAGACCGAGGAAATCGTGGTGAAGCCAGTCTCTGTCCGGATGCGTCATCTCAGTTGCTATTCTGGCGTCACGATCCTTGGTGACGGAACCGTGATCATGATCCTTGATCCCAATGGATTGCTCCAGCATCTCGGCAGCAGCGTTGAAGCGCATAATGACAATGTCACGGATATTCAGACGCAGGTTTCCGATGAAGAAATCAAAACCACCCTGCTTGTCTTCCGGGCCGGGCCTGGTGCTCCCAAGGCGCTCCCTCTGGCATTGGTGACCCGCCTTGAGGAAATAGATGTTTCACGCATTGAGGTTAGCAATGGCCAGCATGTCGTCCAGTATCGCGGAAAACTGATGGCCCTTTTTTCCTGTCAGAATGACATGGTTCTGCGTGAAAGCGGCAATCAACCCGTGCTCGTCTTCATGCATGGAGGAGCCGCTGTGGGTGTGCTCGTCGATGAGATCATCGATATTGTCGAGGATGTGCTCAACATCACCATGGAGAGTACCGCACCAGGTATTCTGGGATCGGCAATCATTCGGGAGCGTGCAACCGATATTATCGATGCCGCATATTTCGTCCCGGGTCTTGGCTCCGATAATCCCGCAGTGTCGCGTGGACGGCAACGTTTGCTGCTTGTGGAAAGCAATGATCTTTTCCGGGCGATGCTCGTTCCCGTAATGCAGGCCGCAGGCTTCGAAGTCGTCAATGTCTCTTCTGCCAGAAATGCAGCGCCTCATCTGGCGCAGGAAAAGTTTGATGTCATCGTTGCCAATATCGAGAATGGCGGTCTCGATGATTTCTCTGCAATGGCCGATGGCCATTGCAGGCTGATCGGGATTGCAAGTCGTGCTTCCCAGCACCTTCTGCAAACCGCCCATGATGCCAATTTTGATGATGTCGTTGGTATTTTCGATCGCGAGGGTCTGATTGCAAGCCTGCGCGCAAGTGACAGCATGATCGGAGAGGCTGCATGAGTGTGACCATGGCTGATGTGCACGATGACGACACCAGGGCTTCTGATATCGAGCAGCTTGTGATGTTCTATCTGAATGATCAGGTCTTTGGATTGCCTATCCATCAGGTGCGGGATGTTTTTATCGTCAGCACCATGACGAGAGTGCCTTTGGCACCGGCAGGCGTTGCGGGCCTTTTCAATCTGCGCGGCCGCGTCATGACCATGCTTTGCATGCGCGAATTGCTTGGGGTGACACAGCATGTCGACAATGCCGGAATGACAGCCATTGGTATCGAATGGCGTGGGGAATCCTTCGGCCTGGTGGTGGACAGGATTGGCGAGGTTGCGTCACTTTCCAGAAGCACAAGAGATCTTAATCCAGCCAATCTCGATCCCCGATGGGCAGGGTTGAGCGCTGGCGTCTACAAACTTGCTGACACGCTTCTCGTTGAATTGAGCCTCGATGCTCTTTTCAATAATTCCCTCAAGAATGCAGCCTGATTCCCGGAGACCAAGAAATGGCCAAGCACTGCCTCGTTGTCGATGATTCAGCCGTGATCAGGAAAGTTGCGCGTCGTATCCTTGAGGGAATGAACTTTATCATCCTTGAAGCCGAAGACGGCAGCAAAGCTCTGGATGTCTGCGCCCTGCATATGCCCGATGCAATCCTGCTGGACTGGAACATGCCTGTCATGGATGGCTATGAGTTCCTGAAAGCCTTGCGCGCTGTAGAGAATGGCAAGAAGCCGAAAGTGGTCTTCTGCACGACAGAAAATGATGTCTCGCATATTGCCCGCGCCATGCATGCCGGCGCGGATGAGTATATCATGAAGCCATTTGACCGGGACATTCTGGCCAACAAGTTCCAGGAAATCGGACTCATCTGACAGCGCGCGGCAAGATCGCGAGGATCTGGAAATGACCGCTGTCTCTCTTCAGCCGATGCCTGTCTCTGCCGCCCGCCTCATTCGCGTGATGATCGTGGATGATGCCGTGGTTGTGCGCGGGCTGCTGTCGCGCTGGCTTGTCGAGGCAGGTGGCATCGAGGTCATCTCCACACACCGCACTGGCGCAGAGGCTGTCCAGGCGATCGAGCATGCATGCCCCGACGTCATCGTGCTTGATATCGACATGCCTGACATGGATGGAATCACAGCTCTGCCGCTTCTGCTCAGGAAGTTGCCGAAAGTCGCAGTGATTATCGCTTCAACGCTGACCACACGGAATGCAGAAATCTCCATCCGTTGCTTGTCCATGGGCGCACTGGATTACATCGCAAAACCATCCACCAATCGCGACGTCACCTTCTCGACCGATTTCCGCAGGGACATTGTTGAAAAGGTCAAGGCACTTGGCCAGTGCAAGGCCATCCCTGAAGCGCCTGCTGCAATACCGCCGCGTCTTCATGATGGTCCAAGACCCATGCAGGGACAGACGACACCTCCTGTCATGGCGGCCAGAGTCACACAAGCCTTCAACCTGCGTCCATTTTCAAATTCACCACCCCGCGCGCTGATCATCGGAGCTTCGACCGGTGGGCCGCATGCAATCACTGAATTGCTCCGCGAATGCAGACCGGCGCTCAAGAAACTGCCTGTGATCATAGCCCAGCACATGCCGGCCATGTTTACCGCTATCTTTGCCGAGCATCTCGCCCGTCAGTTGTCGTTTGACGCCAGTGAAGCCCAGCATGGCGAACTGATTGAAGCGGGTCGCATCTATATTGCGCCTGGTGGCAAGCATCTGCGTCTCGACAGGCATCAGACAAACATCCGCGCTCTGCTCGATAATTCTCCGCCCGTGAATTTCTGCCGTCCGTCCGTCGACATCACATTCCAGTCTGCCTGTGATGCCTATGGCCCAGGAACACTGGCCGTCATGCTGACCGGGATGGGGACTGATGGGCTGAAAGGTTCGATGGATATCGTGGACCGCGGAGGCACTATTCTGGCTCAGGACGAGGCAACAAGCGTTGTCTGGGGAATGCCAGGTGCGGTCGCCAAGAAAAATCTCTGCGCTGCGGTTCTTCCGGTTGCGGAACTGGCCAGCATGATCAAACGGCTGTCGCTGGGAGAAAGGCCATGATGGATATGGATTTTCTCTTTATTCAGCAGTTCATCATGGCCCGGACGGGCATCGTTCTGACAGCAGAGAAGCGCTACCTTGTCGAGGTGCGGCTGGATCCTGTCGTACGAAGGTTCCAGCTTTTGAATCTTGCCGCCCTGACGCTCAAACTGCGACAGGGCGACCGGACAATCGAAACCGCAGTCATTGACGCGATGACAACCAACGAGACCTTGTTTTTCCGGGATAAATCACCGTTTGAATTGTTCCAGAATTTCATCCTACCAAAAATCCGGGCCGCACGCAGGACCACCCAGGAAATCAGGATCTGGTGTGCCGCCTGCTCGACAGGACAAGAGCCTTACTCTCTCAGCATGCTGCTGGAAGAGAAGAAGGATGAGCTGCAAGGGCTGAATGTGAAGATCCTTGCCACTGATATCTCGGAGAAAGTTTTGCAACAGGCGCGCGATGGTCTCTTCAGCCAGTTCGAGGTGCAGCGCGGCCTTCCGATCAAGTTGCTGCTCAAGTACTTCACACAGGAAGGAACACGGTGGCGCATTGATCCTTTGCTGGCTCACAGAATAGAGTTCAGAGCATCGAATTTGTTGCAGCCTCTTCATGCTTTTGGCAAATTTGACATTATCCTGTGTCGCAATGTGCTGATTTATTTCGGTGAAGACACCAAGCGCGCAGTCCTTGCGCGCCTGGAAAATGCGCTGACACCGGATGGCTATCTGCTTCTGGGCGGGGCTGAAACCGTCATGGGTCTTTCAAGAACACTGGCCCCTCACGCGGTCGAAAGAGGCCTGTATGTTCACGCCACTTCGCCCGAAGCCTATGACAATTCGCATGTCAGGTTGCGTCAACGCTCCTGATTTTCAACAGCAATGACGGCTTGCTGTCTCTCAAGCCGCAGTGGATATGCGCGCATGGCCTGGATCAGGAACCAGAATACCTGCCGCGTCATATTCGTTCAGTTTGTTGCGCAATGTGCGGATCGAAATACCAAGAATACGTGCGGCATGGGTGCGGTTGCCAAGACAGTGATCGAGCGTATCCAGAATCAGTTCCTGCTCGACCCTGGCCACCGTCTGACCAACCAGTGTGCGTGTGACAGCTTCGGCCGTTGAGGCTGCCCGAGCAGCAGAACCCTGAGGCATGTTCATGTCGTCTCCCTCGGGAGAAACCAGAACATCGGCTTCGATTTCCATGCCTGTCGCGAGAAGCACGGCCCGGTGAAGGGTGTTCTCAAGCTCCCGCACATTGCCTTTCCAATGGTTGGCAATCAGGATTTGTCGGGCGCTTTGCGCAATGATCTTGACTGGCAGGCCATTGAGTTCTGCGTATTTGATGGCGAAATGCTCGGCGAGAGCCAGAATGTCGGCGGGCCGCTCGCGCAGTGACGGGATTTTGAGATTGACCACATTCAGCCTGTAAAGCAGGTCCTCACGGAAAGTTCCTTGCCTCACGGCATCAAACAGATTGCGGTTGGATGTCGCGATGATACGGATGTCGATCTTCACCGGCGCGGTCCCGCCAACGCGATCAATCACACGTTCCTGGATGGCGCGGAGCAGCTTGGCTTGCAGACGCACATCCATTTCGGAAATTTCATCGAGCAGCAATGTGCCGCCGTTGGCTTCCTCGAACTTGCCGATACGGCGGGCAAGAGCTCCTGTGAAGGCTCCTTTTTCATGGCCGAACAATTCGGATTCCAGCAGGTTCTCCGGAATTGCAGCGCAGTTGACCGAGATGAATGGCTTGTCCCTGCGCTTGGATTTCTGCTGGACGAGGCGGGCCATCACTTCTTTGCCGACGCCACTTTCTCCCGTAATCAGCACGGATGCTTCTGACGCGGCCACCTGTTGCGCCAGTTTGACAACCCGTTCCATGATCGGGTCACGAAAAATGAACTCCATCTTCTCGCGACTGACGGCTTCGAGAACCGCCGCA